>JBCBDI010000089.1:365-9663 GCA_038529885.1 Pseudomonadota bacterium | reverse complement strand
ACAGCTTCGCTCAATATTGGCGAGGATTACGTCAATCGCCCGGACAGCGCGGGGTCTCCACCCGGGGCTGTCGAGCTGAAAATCGTTGATCCTGATGGCAATGAAGTCCCGGCTGGTGAAGTCGGAGAGCTTTGGTGCAAAGGCGCGATGAACTGCAAAGCCTATTGGAACAAGCCAGAGGCGACCGCAGAGACCTTTGTCGACGGCTGGGTCGTGACCGGCGACTTGGCGCGCCTAGACGAAGAGGGTTTCCTCTATCTCGTCGACCGGGCCAAAGACATGCTGATCCGAGGCGGTGAAAATATTTACTGTATCGAGGTTGAGACGGCGCTTTATGACCATCCCGCCGTGATGGACGCCTCTGTCGTGGGCATTCCGCACAAAGTGCTCGGCCAAGAGGTCGGCGCCGTGGTGCAGTTAAAGCCCGGCACGTCCGTCAATGAGGATGAGCTGCGCGCGCATGTGCGCAATCAGATTGCCGCCTTCAAAGTGCCGGTGGAAATCCAGTTCCAGGATGAGCCTCTGCCGCGCAATGCAAATGGCAAGATCTTGAAACCCGTGCTACGCGATCGGTTTGAGGCACGCGGCTAGAACCTAACAAAGAGGGCATATGACAGACGAAAATGCGGGCTATCAAAAAGCCCAATCTGGCCAGCCCTTAGCGTTAGAGAAACGCGATACATCTGAAGATGGTCGGCGGTTTTCGCCGTCGACCGGTCGCAACAAGGATATCGTGCGCGAGGTCTTCTTGGAGGTCATGCCGCGCGAAGGCCGGGTGTTGGAAATCGCATCTGGCACGGGCGAACATGGGGCGCATATCACCAGCGCTGCGGCCGGCCTCACTTGGACTTACTCTGATATTGATCCAGACAGTCAAACGAGCCAACAGGCCTGGCGCGCGCATGCAGAGCATGAGCGTCTGCTTGGGCCGCTCACGATCGATACCACTGCCGAACATTGGGGCGATGCGGAGTCGTCGGATGGTTGGGACGGTCTCTTCTGCGCGAATATGATCCACATTGCGCCATTCGAGGCCGCACAAGGTTTGATCGCCGGAGCAGGGCGTCTCTTAAGACCGGGCGGACGATTTATGCTCTATGGGCCTTTCGCGCGCGATGGTGACATTGCCCCCTCAAATGCGCGCTTTAGCGAGGATCTCAAACGCCGTGATCCGAGCTGGGGCGTGCGCGATCTCGATCGAGAGATTCAACCCCTCGCCACATCGGCGGGGCTAAGCTTGATCCATGTGATCGACATGCCCGCCAATAATCTCAGCGTCGTCTTCCAACGCGATTAATTGACGTCTTTCTTATCTCTTCCAGACCCAAGGTTTGAGATATCGGCGCGGGCTTGATTGAGGATTTCGACGATTTGCTCATAGTCCGACGTGTCCGGCCAAGCTTGCGTCACGGATTTGAAGACGGCGTGACGCAGTCTTTGGCTGGCCATGCGGACATCGCGTGGATCCAATTCTGTGTCGGGCTCGGCGAGGGCGGCGAGACGTTCTTCGATCTTCACCACCGTTTCACCGTTTTCCGCCAATTCAGCTTCGCCCGCTTCGGTGATGTAGAAAACGCGTTTGCCGTCCGTTTTCTTGACCTTCGCAAAGCCCAAATCCTGGATCACGCTGAGGGCAGGGTACATTACGCCAGGACTGGGTTTGTAGGCGCCGCCAGATCGGGCTTCAATTTCCGATATCAAGTCATATCCGTGGCGAGGCGTCTCGGCGATTAAGGATAGGATCAACAGGCGTAAGTCACCATGATCCAGCGGCCTGCGCCGTCCACCTGAGCGGTGGTGATGCTGCATTTTCATATAAGCGCGGGCCGCTTTGCGCATTCTGTTTCGGTAATACATGAGGCACGTCCTATTTCGATATATCTAAAATTTAGCTTCGATATATCGAAATGCAAGACCTAACGTCTTTGAGACCGTCGATCGCTGATCAGGCGGCAGCGATGTCGTTCGTCCCAAGCGCTTGATGAAGGTCCGTCAAAATATCGTCCAGGCTTTCCAAGCCGACGGAGATGCGGACGAGGCCTTCGCTAATGCCATGGGCTTCGCGTTCTTCGCGGGAATAGGTGGAATGGGTCATGCTGGCTGGGTGCTGGATTAAGGTCTCAGCATCGCCCAGGCTAACCGCGCGGCGGATCATCGAGAGCTGGTTCATCATCGCGATACCGGCTTGATAGCCGCCTTTCAGCTCAAACGCGATCATACCGCCAAAGCCGTCCATTTGACGCTTAGCGAGTGCGTGCTGCGGGAAGCTCTCAAGGCCTGGATAGAAGACGCTGGCAATCGCTGGATGTTGCGCCAGTGCTTCAGCCACACGCTGCGCTGAGGCCGCATGACGCTCCACCCGTAGCTCCAATGTCTTCAGGCCGCGCAGGATCAACATGGCATTGAAGGGCGCGAGGACTGCACCGGTCATATCCTTCACGCCAACCATACGGACCTCGGCCATATCTTCGGCAGTACCGATCGCAAGACCCGCAACCAAATCGCCATGGCCGCCAAGGTATTTGGTCGCAGAATGCACGACAACGTCTGCACCATGTTCGATGGGCCGGGTTTGAACCGGGGTTGCATAAGTATTGTCGACGACCGTCTTCGCGCCGTGACGTTTCGCGATGGCGCTGATCGCAGCGATGTCGACCAAGCGCATGTTCGGATTGGCCGGCGTCTCGAAATAGACGACTTTAGTTTTGTCAGAGATGGCGGTCTCTAGTGCCAAAGGGTTTGTCAGATCGACATGACGAACCTCAATGCCAAACCGGCTGAGGCCATGGCGGAAGAAGGAGAAGGTGCAGCCATAGAGTGTTTTATCGGTGATGAGCTCATCGCCTGCGCGCAGGAAGCTCCACAAGACTGAGGTGATAGCCCCCATGCCGGACGCCATCGCCACAGCCGCTTCGCCGCCTTCGAGCGAGGCCATGCGGCGCTCGAGCAGATCGGTCGTCGGATTAGAGATGCGAGTGTATATGTGCCCCTCTGCCTCGCCTGCGAAACGCGCGCCGCCTTGCTCTGCGGTTTCGAACGCAAAGGTCGAAGTGAGGTGAAGCGGCGGTGTCAGCGCGCCATCGGCCTCTTGTGGATCGTATCCATGATGGATGGCGCGGGTCGAAAACCCTTTGTCTTGATCATCGTGCATCACAGACCTCCTTCGCAAATAGAATAGCCTGAATCTTGCGATAGAAGTTTGCGAATATATAAGTCTAAAGTATAATTATTGGCAGGATCTGCCAAGGAGGTCGCTATGGATGGCAAGGATCGACAGATATTGCAGGCACTGCAGAGCGATGGTCGTTTGACCAATCAGGACCTCTCCGACCAAGTGAACCTGTCGCCAAGCCCGTGCCTGAGGCGCGTCAGAAACCTGGAAGAAGAGGGCATCATCCAAGGCTATACGGCGATTGTGGACCAGAAGGCTTGGGGTCTGCCGGTGACAGTATTCATCCGCATCAAGCTCGAGCGTCACAGTGACGAAGCGGTCGAAGCGTTCGAGCGCTCGATCTCAGATATGCCGCAAGTCATGGATTGCTGGATGATGACCGGCCGCGCGGATTACTTGTTGCGTGTCATCGCAGCCGATCTTGATGACTATGAGCGCTTCGTCCGACGCGAACTCCACCGCGCCCCTGGGATTGCCAGCATCGATACCAGCTTCGCCTATGGCGTGGTCAAACATGCGCAAGTGTTGCCGGAGGTGAAGGCTTAAGACGCTTCGCGTTCCGCCAACCAACGGGCACGGATTTCTTCGGTCCGGTTGTGCTCTCCGTCCGGGCTCCAGCCGGGCGCACTGGCGGCGCGTTTGAGCCAAGTCATAGGTTTCAGACCGTCAGACCAGCACTCTTTCAAAAGCGCGATGAATTCGTGATAGGCGACCAGGATCGGATTGTAGGTGTTGAGCGGTTTGACGATGCCATAGTCTGGTTTGTCTTCTGCTTGCTCAGGGATGAAAGAGCCGAATATTTTGTCCCAGATGATGAAGACACCCGCATAATTGGCGTCGAGATATCGCGGGTTGGTGGCGTGGTGTACCCGGTGATGGCTCGGTGTGTTGAACACCGCTTCGAACCAGCGCGGGCATTTATCGATCGTTTCGGTATGAATCCAGAATTGATAGACCAGATTGATGCCGCCTGCGATGCCGATAAAGGCCGGGTGGAAGCCGAGCAAGACCAAGCCCCAGCCGACGACGATCAGGCCTGTGAACGGGCCGAACCAAGGTTGGCGCAGCGCTGTCGACAGATTGTAATGCTTGCTGGAATGGTGCGTGACATGCTCCATCCAGAACCAGCGCACCCGGTGTGCGAAGCGGTGCTTCCAATAATAGACGAAGTCATAGAGCACGAAGACGATCAGGAAGCTCCACCAGGTCGTCGGGACCGTCATGATCCGATAGGGCCAAACCAGCATCATGATCCAAAGCCCCGCGACGCCGGTCAACGTACCGATGATCGCATTGCCGAGCCCCATGGCCATGCTGGTGATCGCGTCTTTGGTTTCGTAGCGGCCTTTGGCGCGGCCGGATTTCACCGCCCACCATTCCCAGGCGACCGATAACACGAAGACCGGTGCGAAAAGCGCTTCAATGGGAATGTCACCCGGCATGGCTTAGGCGGATACTTTCTCTTTCGCTGCAGCGCGGATCATATCGCATGCTTTTTCGGCAATGGCGATGGTTGGGGCGTTGGTGTTGCCGCTGACCAGGCGCGGCATCACGGACGCATCAACGACGCGCAGGCCCTCGACCCCGCGCACGCGTAACTGATCATCGACCACCGCGGTCGCATCTCCATCAATGCCCATCTTACAGGTGCCGACAGGGTGATAGATCGTGCCGCCCGTCTCGCGCGCGAAAGCCAGGAGGTCTTCATCGCTCTGCATTTCGGGGCCCGGTTCAAGCTCATGCTCGATATATTGGGCGAGCGGTTCTTCAGCGGCGAGATCGCGCGCCCAACGGATGCCGGCAATCGCTGTTTGTTGGTCCAGCGGATCGGCGAGATAGTTCGGACGAATCGCCGGATGCGCGTCATGCTTGGCGGATTTGATGTGGACGCTGCCCCGGCTTTCTGGGCGCAGCTGGCACGGCGCAATGGTGATGCCCGGCTGCTTTTCCAGTTCCATGTCGCCGGTTTCTGTCATCTTTTGCAGATCCATCGTCGCGGGCAGGATGTGATACTGGACATCAGGTGTTGCGAGTTCAGGCCGCGTCTTGATGAAGGCGGCGACATGCGCAGCAGACAGGGTCAGCAAGCCTTTGCGCTGCGTGAGATATTTGAACACTTCGCCAATCATGGCGAGGCCGCGTGACTGCTCATTCACCGAAGGGCTACCCGGCTTCATCCGATAGCGATTGCCGAGCACGAAATGGTCCTGCAGGTTTTCGCCGACACCAGGAAGCGCCGAGACGACGTCTATGCCTTGCGCGGCGAGCAATTCTGGATCGCCAATTCCGGAAAGCTCTAAGAGTTGTGGGCTGTTGATCGCACCGCCTGCGAGGATCACTTCGCCGCGGGCTTTCGCGGTATGGGTCTGTCCGTTCTGCGTGTATTCAACACCTATCGCGCGCTTGCCGTCAAAGAGGACGCGCGCCGCAAGCGCCTTGGTCTCGATTTTCAGGTTTGGACGTTTCTTGGCAGGATTGAGATAAGCGACCGCCGCGCTCCAACGGCGTCCGTTTTTAACCGTCAGTTGGTAGTATGCGACGCCCTCTTGGTCTTCGCCATTCACGTCGCGATGCGGTAGGCCAAGCGCTTTGGCAGCGTCGATCACGGCGTCCGAAACGGGATGCGTCTCGGTCACATCCGAGACATTGAGCGGACCGCCTTTTCCATGTCCGTCCATGTCGTCGCGCTCTTGGTGCTGACTGCGGATGAAATAGGGGTGGAGGTCATCATAAGACCACCCGCGCAGGCCGAGCTGCGCCCAGCCATCATAGTCCTGACGCTGACCCCGGATGTAGAGGAGGCCATTGATCGAAGACGATCCGCCGAGCACTTTGCCGCGCGGCCAAGTGTGGACGCGATCATTTGTGCCGGGGTCGGGTTCGGTCTCGTAAAGCCAATTGACCTTCGGGTCTTTCAGCGTTTGCGCATAGCCGACCGGAATGTGGATCATCATCGAGGTGTCTTTTCCACCCGCTTCCAGTAAGAGGACGGTCGACTTGCCATCCTCGGTTAGCCGATTGGCCAGCACGCATCCGGCACTGCCAGCGCCGACAATAATATAATCAAATTCGCTCATTTCGGTCTCCGGGGTGGATGTACTTGGCGACATCATTCTGAATGAAGGTGACACAGGCGTCACGATTTCAAAAGGGGGAACGCTGCGTCACTCTTGACGCATGCGGTGAGACTGCGTTCCTGACATAGAACTAAGACAGGAGAGCCGCATGACCAGCCTCGGCGACTACGACCATATCAAACTCGAACAGGACGGCGCGATCGCCATCCTAACCCTCGACCGTCCGGACAAGATGAACGCCTTCACTGGCAAGATGATGTACGAGATGATCGATGCGTTCGATAAGACGGATGCCAATGATGAGATCCGCGCCGTCATCGTCACCGGAGCCGGGGACCGAGCCTTCTGCGCTGGCGCTGATCTTTCTCAAGGCGATAAGACATTCGACTATGAAAAGCGCGCCGATATGGGCGAAGCCGGACGCACGGACAAAGTCGACATTCAGCGCGATGGCGGCGGACGTCTTACCTTGCGCATGTTTGAAAGCTTGAAGCCGGTCATTGGCGCGATCAATGGCGCGGCAGTTGGCGTTGGTGTGACCATGCAGCTGCCAATGGATATCCGGATTGCATCAGACAATGCCCGTTTTGGCTTTGTGTTTAACCGGCGCGGGATCAATCCAGAGGCCGCCTCAAGCTGGTTCCTGCCGCGCTTGGTCGGCATTCAGCAGGCGCTTGAATGGTGCTATTCTGGCCGCGTCTTCCCAGCCGAAGAGGCGCTGAAAGGTGGGCTGATCCATTCGATCCATCCGCAAGCTGAATTGATGGATGTGGCCAAAGCCATGGCGACTGAGATTGCGGAGAACACTGCTGCGGTTTCAACCACGCTCACCCGTCACATGATGTGGCGCATGCTGGGCGCCAGCCACCCAATGGACGCGCACATTGTCGACAGCGCTGCGATCTACTCCCGCGGCCAGACCGAAGATGCGCGTGAGGGCGTGATGAGCTTCCTCGAGAAGCGCAATCCCGTCTATCCGGTCAAAGTATCAGATGGCATGCCAAGCTTCTTCCCGTGGTGGGATGATCCAGACTTTAAGTGGATTGGCGACTAAGCCTTAAGTGACCGCTGCGTCGAGCAAGAGATAAGTCGCCAGACGGGCGCTCGCATTCTTGTTCGAAGCATGCGTGTTTTCCAATGCATTGAGCGCGTCAGACGCTTCTAAAGCGAGGAAGTCACGCGCCAGGGTCATCATTTCCAGATTGCCCCGCAAGCGCTGGCGCACGCGTTCAACTTGGCGGCCAGCTTGCTGATTGATCGCTGAGCGACGCTGCTTGTCACCTTTGCGGGCGGCGACTGCGATTTTCTTTTTGTCTTTCGGGCGGAAGATGTCCGTCAGTTTGATGCCGGACTCTTGCAATTGATTGAGCAGGGTCTCGGCGGTTTCTTCGCGAGACAAGGTCGAGCGTTCATCGCGCTCCATGTCGGCGATAATGTCGCTTAGAGACTCGCCGGCGCCCAAACCAATTTGCCGTGACCCTATGGCGGGCTCGTCATCTGCGTCCGCGTTTTCGAAGACATCTGGATCGTCAGAAGACAGAACAAGATCGCTGCCATTGGATCCGTTGGCTTGCGCTTTGGCTTTGGCTTCTGCGGCGTCTTCCATCATCGCCTTGGCCATTCGGTTGGCACTGGCTTCGAACAGATCTTCTTCAACCGCGCGGGACGGCGACTGGACGACGCTGGCCGGAGATGGTTGAGATTCGGCAACCGGTTTTGCCATTGGAGCTTCCGGTTCAGGCGCGGGGTCAGGGGCAACCTCCGGCTTGATGTCCGGTGTCGCCGCTTCGGTAACGCGGGCTTCCATCGTCTGCGTTTTTTCAAAGAGAGCCTGGCTCGCATTATTCGCGCGGCGCTCAGAAATATCCATCTCGGCGCGCGCTGCCATACCTGCTGCACGCACGGCAGCGGCAGCTTGTTGACCGGCTTCTTTCAAATCCGCGAGGGCGCGAGCTGCGGACTCAGAAGCCTCGAACGTCTGGTTCTGGATTTGCGAACTTGCGTCTTTGGCGCCGTCTAAGGCGACTTTGACGGACTCCATCAAACGGTCACCGGTTGTGCCAGCAGCTGCAGCGGCGAGCTCGCCAGCCCGCGCGGCGGTTTCAACGGTTTTGCGAGACTGCTCAAGTTTCTCTTCCATGCGCGCAATGGCGAAGAGGAGCGTCTCATTACGCTCGCCCGCCTCTGCGGCGAGTGTATCCATCGCGGCAATTTTTTGAGCGAGGCTCTTGCCGGTCTGGTCCAAGCTCGAAAGGCGGCCTTGGAGCGCGTCCTCCGCGGCTGCGACTTCGCTCGCTGCCGCTTTGGCAGACTCGACCATAAGCTCCGCCTGCTCAGGAATGGCTTCGTTTAGGAGATCAGTTTGCTCGCGCAGATCCTTGGCCAATTGCTCAAGGCCATTGCGCTCATTGCCGAGGCGCTCAGAGAGATCACGCGCATTATCGGCGCTGGCATAGGTCACGGATTCGAGACGTTGTCGTTCATCCCCAATTTCTGCCGCCATGGCTTTCATCGCTGACAAAGCGTGGCCCATAGAACGATCGACCTCAGCGCTTGCCTTCGACATTTCATCAGCGAAGACTTTTGCGTCCTTCGACATAGTCTCTGCGGGAAGAAGAAGACGCGCAGCGGCTTCCAGCACGACGCTGTTCGCGGCCGTCGAGCGCGCTTGTTCGCGGGCCATCATCCCGGCTAAGACGAGCATTAGGCCGGGTAGAATAATGGCGATCAGTCCAGCAACGATGAGCGCAGGAGACTGCTGTCCGAGCGCCTCAGGGCCGACGAGCGCAATCACGCCCACGATGGCCGCGACCCACCATAAGAAGGCAAGGACCAATCCGCCCCAGGCAAGATGGCCTGAGGTTTTCTGGGCGGCTTCTAGCCTGGCGATTGCGTCAGACGGGTGCATTTGCGGGGATTCTGATACGTCACTCATGGTCATCATTATAGGCTTGACTGCGGCAAAAATGCGAGGGTTCGGCGCATTTCATCCTTGTCATACTCTAAAAGCCTGAACCGGTGGTGAATTTTTACACAGAGAAAGCGCTGT
>JBCBDI010000089.1:0-355 GCA_038529885.1 Pseudomonadota bacterium | reverse complement strand
CTGTGTAAAAATTCACCACCGGTTCAGGCTTTTAGAGTATGACAAGGATGAAATGCGCCGAACCCTCGCATTTTTACACAGAGAAAGCGCTGTAACTGTCGAAGTTTAAAGTGGTTTTTTGCGCTAGAGGGGATCCGCCAAATGCGTGTCAGTCCGGTCCAAAATGCGCATGGTGCGCCGGAGTTTCGTCTCTCATGAGAGTCTTCGCGATTCGAGTCTCCTAAAACGCGAGTTGTGTATCAGCCTCGGAAGGGTCTGGCCAAATTCAAATGGGTTCGGCAAACTTTGAGGATGAAGCGTTCGATCTTTATCTATGCGATCGCCCTCGCGCTGATCGCTTTTGCCCTGCAATGGG
>JBCBDI010000088.1:0-9704 GCA_038529885.1 Pseudomonadota bacterium | reverse complement strand
CGAGCGGACCACCGGCCACGGTATGGAAACCACCGAGATCACAACCTCTAAAACAGAACTTCGCCGTCAGCGCGATGCTGCGAAAGTGGCCCGCCGCGAAGAAGCTGCCAAAGAGCGTGAAGAGATCGCCAAAGCAAAAGCCGCTGAAGAAGCTGCCGCGGCCGCCGCAGCAGAGGCCGAAGCCGCTGCAGCAGAAGCCGCCCCTGAAGCAGAGGGTGATGCTGAAGCATAGTTCAATTTTTGAACTTAGAAACTTTGAAAAAACCCCGCGGCCCGACCGCGGGGTTTTTTCTTGCGTAAACAACACGCTTTTTGAGGGTGAAGGCGGCGCTAATCGTGTTACATCCGTGACGTTAACAGCACTCTCCTGCTGCGTGTAAATATCAGAAATTACAGTGATTTATTCCCCCACTGCGCGAACTTGATTGGTTTTCAGCGTTTCATTTCGTATACAAAACAATAGGCGCGGAAATTGCTTCGCGCTGGCAGCTGTCCCGAAATTGGATCGGGGCCACGAGCAACAAAAAGAACTGCGTTCGTGTGGGCTGCTTATAAGGGGTAAAAAAATGAAGTTTTCAAAGTCGATCATTGTCGGCCTGGCGACAGCGGCGCTGCTGCCATTCACTGCTGCGGCAGACGGCGACAAAACCAGCTGGGACGGCCAAGTGGCTGGCGAGCGCTATAGTGCATCGGGTTCTGCAACTGCAGACCGGACACTCACCGACGAAGAGATCCGTGACATCATCGCACGTTCTGGTTCAAGCGGCGCAAACACCGACGTTCGCTATATGGGCGGATCGGACACTGCGATCGAAACCATCATGTGCTGTGAGAATGTCGAAGAGCAGGTCGAAACGCGCACTGAGATCGAAGAAACGACAGAATATGTCGACGCGGTTACACGTCGTGAAATTATTCAGCCGGTCCAGCGCACGCTGATCCAGCCGATCACGCGCGAAGTGCTGCAAGGCAGCGTTGAAGAGATCACCGAAGACCGCATCTATGAGACCAACCGTCTTGAGACGCGCATCGAACGTGATGAAGTTCCAGCCGTTGTTGAAAACTTCATCCCGCAGGTCACCACCGAGACCCGCGATGAAGTGACTGAGACTTACTATGATGTGGTCACACGCCGCGACATCATTCAGCCTGTCGAGCGCACGACCGTTGTCCCTGTACAGCGCCGCATCGTTCGTCCGGTCACCGAGACCGTCACCAATGAGATTCGCTATGAAACGCGCACCGCACCGGTACAGCGCAACTCTATCGAGATCCCGGCCACGATTGAGAACATCACTGAAGATGTGACCACAGTGACGGAAGAGCAATATAGCGAAACGATTGTTCCATACATTCAGACACGCAATGTCTATCAGCCGAAAACGATCACGACGGTTCAACCGATCGAGCGTCAGATCCTTCGCGGAACAACGGAAACGATCACGCAAGACATGCGCTATGAAGAAGAGCGTCTACCGGTTCGTGTCGAAACAGAAGCAGCACCTGCTGTGACTGAGAACATCATTCCACAAGTGACTGAGCGCACGGTTCTGGAAGTTGAAGATGTCTATATCGACAATGTCACCCGCAACGTCATTCAGCCGGTGATCGTCACCACGATCCAGCCGGTTGTGAATGAAGTTCTGAACGGTCGCACGGAAACAGAAACCCGCGAGACGCGCTACGAAACTGAGACGCTCGCTAGCCAACTGGAATCTGTTGCGATCCCTCAGACCGTTGTGAACTACATTCCTCAGGTTGAAGAAGCCTATGAAGAAGAGCGCAGCGAAACTTATTTCGAAGCGGTCACACAGCGCGATATCTATCAGCCGCTCACGCGTACGATCATTCAGCCGATCGAAGTTCGTAAAGTGAATGCACGTACTGAAACCGTAACAAATCCAACACGTTACGAAACAGTTCGCGCAAGCCTTGTCGTTCTGAATATCGGCGACTCGTGTAACTGCCGATAATATTCGGCGCGCAAAGGGCCGCGCAGTTCGGCGTGGCCTGGCGCGTGGGTAAGACTTAAAAGGACGTCATCTGCTGGGGGATTCTCGTCAGATGATCAATGGAAGGCGCTGAGGTTTTTCCCAGCGCCTTTTTTTGTCAGCTTCTGAAGCTTGCAGAAATGTGCGCTGCGTGCTGATACACCCGGCGGAAGGATATGAGATGGCCGGTCAAACTTTATACGATAAAATCTGGAACCAACATGTTGTCAGCGAGGACGCCGCGACGGGCGAAGCGCTCCTCTTCATTGACCTCCACCTTATCCATGAAGTGACAACGCCGCAGGCCTTTGCCGGGCTGAAAGCGGCAGGCCGCGGTGTTCGCCGTCCGGATCTCACTCTGGCCGTGGCGGATCACAACACGCCGACCGAAGGTCAAGCCAAGGGATTTGCCGGGGTCACCGACGCCGCTGCGCTCGGGCAGCTAGAGGCGCTCACGCGCAATGTGGCGGAGCACGGGATCGAATACTATCCCATGGGCCATATCAATAATGGCATCGTTCACGTGGTTGGCCCTGAACAAGGGCGCACTCAGCCAGGCATGACCATTGTCTGCGGCGACAGCCATACCTCGACGCATGGCGCTTTTGGATCGTTGGCGCACGGGATCGGAACATCAGAAGTCGAACACGTGCTCGCCACGCAAACGCTGCGCGCGCGCAAGATGAAGAATATGGCGGTCGAGTTTAAAGGCCCGCTGCCAGATGGCGTCACCGCGAAAGATATGGCGCTGCATTTGATCGCTCAGATCGGCACGGCGGGCGGCACGGGCTGCGTGATGGAATATCGCGGCGAAGCGGTCCGCAGCTTGACCATGGAAGGCCGTATGACGCTCTGCAATCTGTCGATTGAGGGCGGCGCTCGGGCCGGATTGATCGCGCCAGATGAAGTCACCCTGGAATATATGAAAGGACGTCCAGCCAGTCCGAAAGGCGGCGCCTGGGAGATCGCAGAGCGGCATTGGAAGACCTTGTTTACAGACGAGGACGCGGTTTGGGACGAGATTATCGAGATCGATATGGCCGACGTTGAGCCAACCGTCACATGGGGCACGAGCCCCGAACAAGCGGTGCCACTCTCAGGCCAAATTCCAGACCCAGATCAAATGGATGATCCTGTAAAAAAGTCGGCAGCCGAACGGGCGCTGGACTATATGGGCCTCGAAGCCGGCGCGCCTTTGGCAGGCACACCTGTGCAGCGTGTGTTTATTGGATCCTGTACAAATTCACGAATCGAAGACCTGCGTGCAGCAGCAGAAGTCGCGAAAACCGGTAAAGTGGCCGATGGCGTCCGCGCGATGATTGTTCCGGGGTCTGGCCTGGTCCGCGCGCAAGCGGAATCTGAAGGCCTGGATGAAGTGTTCGAAACAGCGGGCTTTGAGTGGCGCGAACCGGGCTGCTCCATGTGCCTCGGCATGAACCCGGATAGTCTCGCGCCAGGTGAGCGTTGCGCGTCCACGTCGAACCGCAACTTTGAAGGCCGCCAAGGCCGCGGCGGCCGCACCCACCTGATGAGCCCACACTTGGCCGCCCGCGCTGCGATCACCGGAGTGATTGGGGGATGACCCTGAAGAATTGGACTGCCAAGGAGCGGCCTGGTTTGTGGCCGTTGCCAGGTGTGCGCGTTGTTCTCGAACCGCTCGATTGGACGGCGCATGGCGATGACCTGTACGAAGCGATCGCTGCGCCAGACATGAAAGATACTTGGGATTATATGCCGCTCGGCCCGTTTAAGAGCCGGGACGATTTCCAAGAAACCATCTCCAATGTGTGCAAAAGTTTAGGTTGGGAGATGATTGTCATCCGCCGCGTAAAGGGCGGAAAAGTCCTCGGAATGGCTGGATTTATGCGCATTCGCGAAGCTCATGGCAGCGCTGAAGTGGGCTGTGTCGCTTTTGGGCGCGAGCTGCGGCGCTCTCCGGAAGCGACGGAGGCCATGTATCTGATGGCGAGCCACATTTTCGATGAGCTTGGCTATCGCCGCTATGAATGGAAATGCCATAATGACAATGCCGCCTCGCACCGGGCCGCGACGCGGTTTGGATTCCAGTTCGAAGGCGTCTTTCGCAATGATATGGTCATCCGCGGCAAAAACCGCGACACGGCCTGGTTCTCGATCACCGATGAAGATTGGCCCGCGATTAAGTCGGCCTTTGAGGCTTGGCTGGACCCCAGCAATTTCGATGCGGCGGGACAACAAAAGAAAAAGCTCGAGAGTTTTAGAGCATGATTACTGCGCTTGATCATTTGGTTCTGGTCTGTCCGGAAATAGACGCCGCAGAGGCAGACTATTTTGCCTTGTTGGGCGAAGATCCTGTCTGGCGATCGGAAACCGAGGACACGGCAAGCGTCGTCTTTGCCGTCGGCAATACCGCGCTGGAGCTCTTAGCCCCGCAGGGCGACGGGCCGGTCGCAGACAAGCTTCGTGAAATGATTGAGGATGGCGCCGGTTTGACCACGTTGGTCTATCGCTCTGATGGTCTTAGCGAGGATCACCATTTGCTCTCTCGGCGTGGCCTTGCCCCGAGCGAAATCACCGAGGGCGAGAGCCAGCATGGTGATACAGGGGCCCATCGGTCGTGGCAGCGCTTCCGGGTGCCGGATACCGCTATGGCGGGGATCAAGACGTTTGTACTTGAGACGGCTAGCCCTTTTGTGGCGGCCCATCCTGAGCGCGGCTCAGTTTCAGCGCTTGACCATGTCGTCATCAATACGCCGAACCCAGAGCGCGCTGTGGCCAATTACGGCGCACGTTTGGGCTTACGCTTCGCGCTCGACCGCACGGCTGAAGAGTGGAAAACCCGCTTCTTATTCTTCCGCCTCGGCGGGCTGACCCTTGAGGTCATCCACCGATTGGGCGAGGCTCATGACCCGAGCGACGACGATCATATTTGGGGCCTGACTTGGGAAACCGATGACCTTGAAGCCGCCCATGAGCGCCTCACGTCGGCGGGGCTCGACATCAGCATCATCCGCCAGGGCAGAAAGCCAGGCTCCCGCGTTTTCACGGTGCGCAATGGCACGCAAGGCGTCCCGACCCTGTTCATTGCCCACACACCCGTTTAGGAGAGGCCTATGAAAGCTTTTACGAAACTCCGCTCCACCGCCGCGCCTCTCCAGGATAAAGGCAAGCTGATGGTAAATGTCGACACCGACATGATCATCCCCAAACAGTTCCTGAAGACCACGGAACGCGACGGGCTTTCCAAGGGTTTGTTCCACGAGCTTAAGACCCTGCCAGATGGATCGCTTAATCCCGATTTCGTTCTCAACAAGACGAAGTATCAGGGAGCGGGCGTCCTAATTGCGGGTGAGAATTTCGGCTGCGGATCGTCTCGAGAGCACGCACCGTGGGCTCTGCTGGATCAGGGGATTACTTGCGTGATCGCGCCGAGCTTTGCGGATATCTTCAACAATAATTGCGGTAAGAATGGCATTCTGACTGTGGCCCTGCCGACCGAGGTCTGTGAAGCGCTGGCGGCGCAGGCGGGCGGCAGCAATAGCGTCTTCGAGATTGATCTTGAGACCAAAACAGTGACCGCGCCGGATGGGGTCGAGCATTCTTTCGAGTTTGATGAGGGTCGCCGCGAGAAGCTCCTCAAAGGCTTAGACGATATCGCGCTAACCCTGCAGGCGGACGCCGACATCAACGCCTATGAAGCGCAGCGCAAGCTTGCCACGCCTTGGTTGGAGACCGCGTCATGAAACAGGCCATCGCTCTTACGCTCGGCGCGGCTGTTCTGACGGCCTGTATTCCCGACATCATGAACACGGCGCCTGAGGTCAAAGGCCTCGAAGGCGCAGCGCCTGTGCAAACATTTACCGACCCAGCCACGGATACAGACATTACGCTTCGCCCGGGCGGCAAGCTCAATCTCAAATTGGATTCAAACCCGACCACGGGCTATTATTGGTACTTAAAAGACATTGACGCCTCGCAGGTGGATCAATTGTCGGAAGGCTATTTCGCAGACCCAGCGCCGGAAGGCATTACAGGCAGCGGCGGCCATCAAATGTTCGTCTTTGAAGCGCTGGCCCCTGGACGCTCGGACTTGGTTCTATCCTATGAGCGCTCGCCGGAAGATGTGGCGGAAACGCTGCGTCTGAACATAAAGGTGAGAGAATGATTATTGTAGAAGGCAGCGCGCGTATCCCGGAGGGCGCTTGGGACGCGGCCTATGCGGCCATGGACACCATGATCAAAGCGAGCCGCGCAGAAGCCGGCTGTATCGACTATGCCTATAGCCGCGATCTGATCGATCCCAACATCCTGCGCATCATTGAGCGCTGGAAAGACAAAGACGCCTTGGTCAGCCATTTTGCTGAACCGCACATGGCTGTCTTTCGCACGGCTTTGGCCGCCGTCGGGCCGCAAGATCTCGAAGTTCGGATGTATGAAGCCGAGCCAGAGCCACTCCCAATTTAAGACAAGCAGATAAGTCGCAGTAGACTCCGCGCCATGGACCTGATCTATGGCGCAAAACTCGAAATATGCGGAAATAATTGCAATGAGCCAGACTATGCTCCTCTTGCCCGGCGATGGGATCGGGCCAGAAGTAATCGAACAAACACGCCGGGTCGCGGCCGTCTTGGCGCCGGATTTGACGCTCGAAGAAGGCCTGGTTGGCGGCGCAGCGATTGATGCCGAAGGCGAGCCTCTGACGGTGGATACGCTGGTTAGAGCAAAATCCAGTGATGCGGTGCTGCTCGGCGCCGTCGGTGGGCCAAGCTGGGATGGCGTTGAGCGTCACCTGCGCCCAGAAATGGGGCTCCTGCAATTGCGCAAAGGGATGGACACGTTCGCGAACCTGCGCCCAGCCTTTTGCTTTCCCGCCCTGGTCGATGCGTCGAGCTTGAAACGCGAAGTCGTCGAAGGTTTGGACATCATGATTGTCCGTGAGTTGACCTCCGGTGTTTATTTCGGTGAGCCACGCGGTTTTGAGCGCGGCATTGGCGACAAGAGCTTCGGCTATGAGACGTCTCGCTACACCAAAGGCGAGATTGACCGGGTCGCCCGGGTCGCGTTTGAGATTGCGCGCGGTCGCCGCGGCGAAGTATGTTCGGTCGAGAAATCGAACGTGATGGAAAGCGGCCACTTCTGGAAAGAAACCGTCACTGAGCTGCATGCCGCGGAAGGCGAAGGCGTCACGTTGCGTCACCAGCTGGCGGATTCTTGCGCCATGGAACTGGTCCGCGCCCCGACCCAATTTGATGTCATTCTCGCGGGCAATCTGTTCGGCGACATTCTTTCAGACGAGGCCGCCATGTTGACCGGCTCGATCGGCATGCTGCCAAGCGCTTCGCTGAGCTATGAAGGCAAACCCGGCCTCTATGAACCCGTGCATGGGTCAGCCCCAGACATTGCGGGCCAAGGCAAAGCCAATCCGTGCGCAGCGATCATGTCTTTTGAAATGGCGCTGCGTTGGTCGCTTGGCCGCGCTGAAGCGGCGGACCGCTTGTTCGCGGCAGTTGGCAAAGCGCTCGATGATGGCGCGCGCACTGGCGATCTCGGCGGCTCGCTCTCAACCAGTGAGATGGGCGACGCGGTGATTGCCGCGCTCTAGCGATCAGTCGCGATTGGCATCCATTGCCAGAATGATTTGCGCATAGCCTTTGGCGAGGCGGCCCATATTCTCGACGGTGATCCGTTCATTGGTGCCATGAAATCCGGAAAGGTCTTCTGGCGACATGACCGCTGGCATGAACCGGTAAACGCTGTCTGTAATGGCGCTCGCATAGCGCGCATCCGTAGCTCCCAAGACCAAGCCCGGGGTCACTGGCGCACCGCTGGAATCAGCCGCCACGGCGTAAAGGACCCCATAGGCGAGATTGTCCATTGGGCTGACCGGGGACGCGCCTGTGCCGCGAATGCCGCTCTGACCCAATGTAACTTCCAGGCCTTCAATATCTTTGGTGACGCGTTTGACATGCGCCATGATGCTCTCTTCGGTATCGTTTGGATGGATCCGGAAATTGATGATGGCCGTGGCCCGCTGCGCCAGGACATTTTCCTTGGCCGAACCCGCGAGCATGGTTGGCGCTGTGGTGGTGCGGATCATCGCATTGGCCTGCGGGATGGCGCCCATTTGGCTATCAATCATGCCGCCAAACAGCCATTGATTGGCAAAAGCCATGCGCATGGCGAAGGGCATGTCATCAGCGGCTGTGCGAAACAATGTCGAGACCGGCGGCTTGGAGAAATCCGATGGCATTTGATTTTCATCGAGCGCGACCAAGGCCCGCGAGAGACGCACCGTGGCGCTATTGCGCGGCGGGGTGGACGAGTGGCCGCCCTCTGCCGTGACCGTGAGCTGCAGGGTCACATAGCCTTTCTCAGCAATGCCAATGAAGGCCATGGTCGAGCCCGTCAGCGGATTGTTTTCCACTGCCATAAAGCCTTCATCCAAGGCCATGACGGGCGAGATGCCGCGGGATTTGAGAAGCTCAATGCCGGCCGCCGCACCGGAGCCAGACACTTCTTCATCATGGCCGAGCATAAGGAGTACGGTACGTTGAGGGGTAAAGCCCTCACGGGCCAGAGCATCCAAGGCTTCGAGCAGGCCAATCATCGAGCCCTTATCGTCAATCGTGCCGCGGCCATAGACATACCCGTCCTGGATCGCGCCAGAGAAAGGCGGGGCGTCCCAATCGCCTTCGGTGCCGATATTCACCGGGACAACGTCTTGGTGGGCCATTAGCAGCAGTGGATCGAGGCTTGGATCACTGCCCTGCCAGGTGAAGAGGAGGCTCAAACCGCCAGGAATGGTTTCTTTGTTCGCCGCCGCATGGAAGGCCGGATAGGTTGCCTCCATCCAGGCTTGCATGTCGATCCAAGGGCCTTCCTGGCCAACGCGCGGATCGCCGGGGGCGACCGTGATGGTGCGAAAGCGGATCGCTTCGCCTAAGCGTTCGGCGGCGATGGTCTCATCAAAGCTTGGCACCTCCGGCAGCACGATCTCACGCACATCTTGCGGGGCACCGCCATACATGAAGGTGCGGACCAAAACCACGCCGATCAAAAGGATGAGGAGCGCGCCCGCTCCAAATAGAATGCGCTTGATCATACAAGGAGTCTCCCAACTCATTGCGCGCGAGTTTGGCGAGGCGACTGCAGATTGGCAAGGACTGCCGCTGCGCTAGCGTGGGCGATCGCCATTGACGGTGGCGCGCCGCATATGCCGACGTTGGCCTGGATAATCATTGAGGGCGTAATGCCAGCAACAGCGATTGTCCCAGAAGGCCAACGCACCCTGGCTCCAGCGGAATCGGCAGGTGAAGCGCTCGTCGCGCGAGTGCTCGAACAGAAAGTTGAGCAATGGTCGGCTTTCCCGCTTGGTCATCCCGGCAAAGCGCAAAGTGAAGGCCGGATTGATGTAGAGGCCTTTGCGGCCCGTTTCTGGATGTGTGCGCACGACGGGATGCTCATATTCTGGGGCATCGGTCGCGGTCTCAGACTGCATGGATTGGCGCGCCTGCGCGGATTGTCCTCTGGCGCTATATTCACGGCTGGCGGAATGGATCGCATTCAGCCCGCCCAGCATCTCTTTCATACCGTCTGAGAGCGCTTCATAAGCGGCGATCTGATTGGCAAAAAGCGTGTCGCCGCCAAAGGTGGGGATCTCCACGCCATAGAGGATCGAGCCGAGTGCGGGCTCTTTTAAGAAGGACATGTCTGAGTGCCAGCCGCCGCCAAAGT
>JBCBDI010000087.1:0-9752 GCA_038529885.1 Pseudomonadota bacterium | reverse complement strand
ATAGCTTGCCGGAATAGACTTATAGACGGTCGTTCCATCTTTCACACGAACGCGCTCTTCGACCATCTCATAGACGGCCGGATGCGTCACGATTTCGAACGACGCTGCGCGTTCGATGACGCGCTGCTCAACCCACTCAATTTGCTCGCCTTGCGTGATTTCAACAAAGCACTCACCGGCATCCGCGGACGCGGGCAAGTCGCTCAAATCCTGAGCGATCGCTGCAATTGGCGTCATGCAGAGCGCGGCAATGATAAGAGATACGCGTCTCATATGGGCGAATCTAACAATCTGCCTTTTAAGCCCGGTGAACAAACTGGCCGCGTTTTGCCTTTTCGCGTTTAGAAATCGCCCCGCGACAGCCTGCCAATTGCGACTCGATGGATTGGCGCGTATAGCCCGCCGCAAGACTAGGCCGTCAACTCTACGGAAGCTCCGATATGATCCCTCGCTATGCCCGCCCCGACATGACCGCAATCTGGGAACCGACCAGCAAATATGGGATTTGGTTGGAGATTGAGACCCTCGCCGCCGAAGCCATGGAAGAGCTCGGTCAGATCCCGGCCGGCACCAGCGCGGTCGTCCGCGAAAAAGGTGCTTTTGAAGTCGCCCGCATCGACGAAATCGAAGCCGAAGTGAAACATGACGTGATCGCCTTCCTCACCAATGTCGCAGAACATGTCGGTGAGCCCGCCCGCTTCCTGCACAAAGGCATGACGAGCTCGGACGTGCTCGACACCTGTTTGAACGTTCAGCTGGTTCGGGCAACCGACCTTTTAATGGTCGGACTAGACCGCGTCCTCGCCGCGCTCGAGAAACGCGCTTTTGAGCACAAAATGACCCCCACGATTGGGCGCAGCCACGGCATCCATGCTGAACCGACCACGTTCGGGATCAAGCTCGCCACTTTCCATGCCGAGTTCCAGCGCGCCAAGAAACGCTTGGTCACGGCCCGCGAAGAAGTCGCAACGTGTGCGATCTCTGGCGCGGTTGGCACATTTGCGAACATCGATCCGCGGATTGAAGAATATGTGGCGGAAAAGCTCGGTCTGATGCCAGAGCCGGTATCGACACAGGTTATCCCACGCGATCGCCATGCGGCTTACTTCGCAGCACTTGGTGTGATCGCCTCTTCGATCGAACGCCTTGCCACTGAGATCCGACACTTGCAGCGCACCGAACTTTACGAAGCCGAGGAGTTCTTCTCCAAAGGGCAAAAGGGCTCGTCTGCGATGCCGCATAAGCGCAATCCGGTCCTGACCGAAAACCTGACCGGCCTCGCGCGCCTCGTGCGTATGGCGGTTGTTCCTGCGATGGAAAATGTCGCCCTCTGGCACGAGCGCGATATCTCGCATTCATCTGTCGAGCGTGGCATCGGGCCCGACACGACGATCCACTTGGATTTCGCTCTACATCGCCTCGCCGGTGTGATCGAGAATCTGTTGGTCTATCCTGAGAATATGCAAGCGGTGATGGACAAAATGGGCGGCCTTCACAATTCGCAGCGCGTTCTGCTGGCTTTGGTGGAAGCCGGAAACAGCCGCGAAGACAGCTATCGCATGGTTCAGCGCAATGCGATGAAAACCTGGGCGGGCGAAGGCGACTTCCTTGGCCACCTCAAAGCCGATGGCGATGTGACCGCGAAACTCAGCGACGAAAAGCTCGAGAGCCTGTTTGACGATGGCTATCACTTCAAACGCGTCGATTACATTTTCGAGCGCGTGTTCGGGCGCAGTTCATAACGCCTCTGTGATCTCTCACGCGTACCGGACTATGCTAGGTAAAAAGCATTGAGGAGAAGTCTGACATGCGCGCTGTCTTGACCGCGATCTTAATTTGGCTCGGTGCCACATTGCCTGCAGCGGCTGAGCCTGTGGTGAAAGTCATCAATTTCACCGCGGATTGGTGCCCGAATTGTCAGATCTTAAATCCGAGACTGGACGAAGCCATTGAGGCGTTTGAGGCAGGGTCTATTGAGCGCGTCGATTTAGATGTAACGCGCATCCGACGAAACTCGACCCCCGTTGAGCGCGCCAAGGTCCAAACCGAGATCCTTTTGCTCGCGAATGAGCACAAAGCCGCTCATTTGCTCGATTGGTATGGCGGCATTACCGGGATCGCTGTCGCCATTGCTGCAGATACGGGCGAACCGATCACGTGTTTCATGCGGCCGATGACAACCAAACAAATCCAGGGCCAGTTGAAACTTGCCAAAATTCTTGCCGAAAAAGGCACGCCCCATAATCGCAAGCCTGAGGGCGCTGACTGTCCTGTGTTGAATTAACCACACACATCGCGGCGGTAGGGTTTGGTTAAGCTCTTCGCCTTCACCCTGCCGTAATTCCTCGTCACTAAGCCAGGCTGAAGATTTACGCGAAAGGTGAGCAGGCGTGAAAGCTTCAAATGGCAAACCCGGACTGAAAAAACCTGCTCGCAAACCTGCTGTGCGTAAACCGCAAGGAGCGAGTATGGAGCTCTTTCGAGGCCGACCCATCCTAAAATGGAGCCTGATGACAGGCTTTGTTCTGACCCTGATTGGGCTGCTTGCGGCGTGGATTTTTTGGCAAAGCCTCTATCGCGGCATGCCGGAGCTGCCCGAGACGGCTGAACTGTGGGACGCCAATCGTGACCCTGCCATCGAATTTGTCGACCGCGACGGAAAAACGATTGCCATCCGAGGCCCGCGCTATGGCCGGGCGATCAATATTGATGAATTGCCGCCACATGTCCCCCGCGCTTTTATCGCCGCGGAGGACAAAAGATATTACGACCATGACGGCGCCGACACTCAAGCCATGGCACGTGCGGCGTTCTCGAACTTGATATCCGGCGAAACGGTCTCTGGTGCGTCAACGATCACCCAACAATTGGTCAAGAATCTCGTTCTTTCGCCTGAGCAAACTCTGAAACGAAAAGTCCAGGAAGTACGATTGGCGCGCCAATTGGAAGAACAGCTTTCGAAGAATGAGATCCTCGAGCTTTACTTGAACCGCGTCTATTTCGGATCAGGCTTTTATGGACTGGGAGCCGCCTCGCGCTTCTATTTTGACAAGGATCCAAAGGACCTGACTTTGGCTGAAGCGAGCTTACTCGCGACTCTGCCAAAAGCGCCGTCTCGGCTTGCGCTCGACAACAATATGGAAGGGGCGCGACAGCGACAGGCCTATGTCATCACCGAGATGCTACAGGCGGGCTTTATCACCCCGGAAAGCGCGCAGATCGCGCTCGCGTCTGACGTCAAAATCGCACCCGAGCCAAAACAAGACCCGCAATTTGGCTTCATCCTCGATGCCGCGACAGAGCGCGCGCGCGAACTGATGCCAGAGCTTCCGGACGATTTGGTGGTCACCTTGACCATCGATTCCGAACTGCAAACCGAAATCACGTCAGCGATCGAAGCGCGCATGGATGCCGAAGCCGAAGAGGTGAAAGCCGGTCAGTCCGCCGCCATCCTTATGAACCGCCAGGGCGAAGTGCTCGCCCTCTATGGCGGGCGGGACTATACGGAAAATCAGTTCAATCGCGCGACACAAGCGAAACGCCAGCCGGGGTCAGCGTTTAAACCCTTTGTCTATGCCGCGGCACTTGAGATCGGGGTCAGCCCCTATGATGTGCGCATTGACCAACCGGTCACCATTGATGATTGGACACCGAAGAATTTTTCTCGCGTACATATGGGGCCCGTCACGGTCGCAGAGGCGATGCGCGATAGCCTCAACACAGTGGCAGCGTTGCTCGCCCAAGAGACCACTGAGGAATCAATTATCAGTCTTTCGCGCAAATTTGGCATCAGCGCTGAGATGGAGCCTTTCCCTTCGATTGCGCTTGGCAGCCAGGAAGTCACGCTTTGGGACCTGACGCGCGCTTATGGCCCCTTCATGACCGGTGGCCGCCGCGTTGACCCATACTTGATCAAGAAAATTTCATCGACCCGAGGCGAAGTGATTTACGAGCGCGCTGAATATGAGCCTGCCCGCGTTTATGACCGGGACAATGCCGAAGTGATGACCGGCATGTTGGCCGACGTCATCCGCTCTGGAACAGGCACAGCCGCGGAAGTCGAAGGCTGGCCGGTTGCGGGAAAAACGGGCACCAGCCAATCCTCGCGCGACGCTTGGTTCGTTGGATACAGCTCCGAACTCCTTGGCGGGGTCTGGACCGGAAATGATGATGACACGCCGATGGATGGCGTGACCGGCGGAGGTCTGCCCGCACGCCTTTGGGCGGATATGATGATGGTCGCGCACAATGGGCGCACACCAAGCATTCTTCGCGGCGCTGATAAGCTCATCCAACTGACGCCAGAGCAACAGGCCAGGGTTGGCTACTATCGCGACCTCGGCATGGCCTTTGCGGGCCTTGCGGGGCCTGGCGAACAGTAAACACTCTTGTGACTGGATGTGTAACAAGTTCCGCAGTATCAGGCGGAATGGCTGGGCCGTTTAGACTGTTCCTTATGACCGCGCTCGCAATGGTCGCTTTCGCAGCGAATTCCGTGCTGGGCCGCATGGGATTGGTCGAAACGGAGATCGGCGCGGGCAGCTTTACATTGATCCGTTTGGTCAGCGGCGCCGTCTTTCTCGTTGCGATCTGCTTGATCCAACGCAAGTCGATTGCGGGAACTTGGGTCAGCGCCGCCGCACTGCTCGGCTATGCGGCAACATTCTCCTACGCCTATCTCAATATCTCTGCGGGCATGGGGGCCATCATCCTGTTTGCGATGGTGCAATTCTCGATGTTGAGTTGGGGCCTCTATCGCGGAGAGACCCTCTCGCCTCTACAATGGGGCGGGTTTTCAGTCGCTATTGGCGGGTTGGTCTGGCTCGTCTCCCCAGGCGTCGAAGCCCCGCCCGTCGTTTCGGCCGTCTTGATCGGCCTGTCCGGGCTTAGCTGGGGCATTTATTCCCTGATCGGGCCGGGCAAGTCTGATCCAACTTCGGCTACGACGGGCAATTTCATTCGCGCAACCGTGCTCTCCTTGCCGATCTTTGCTGTCGCTTTTTTCGTTCACCCTGAGCCCTCGCCGCCAATCGACGGGGCCGCATTGGCGGTGATTTCAGGCGCAATCACGTCCGGTCTCGGTTACGCGATCTGGTATCAAGCGGTCCGCTACTTAAGCGCGACCCGCGCAGGGATCGCGCAGCTTACGGTCCCGGCGATCGCGGCGATTGGCGGGGTCATCTTCCTCGCTGAACCGATCACACTGCGCTTCGCCATATCGACAGCACTCATTTTGGGCGGCGTCGGACTTGCCGTCTTGACCCGCACGCCAGCCTCCCCCAAAGCGGGTGAATGACCGAACCTGCGTCCGCATCGCAACCCCCTGGAAAGAACGCCTTCTTTTTCGTCGTCGTGGCGGTGATCCTCAATATGTTGTCTTTCGGCATTATCATGCCGGTCATGCCAGCATTGCTGGAAGATATTACAGGTCTCGGCGCAGCCCAGTCGGTGGTTTATGGCGGCTGGCTCAGCATGACATTCGCGATTGCAAACTTCATGGCGATGCCGATCCTTGGCGGGCTTTCGGACCGCTATGGCCGTCGTCCGGTCCTGCTTGCTTCAATTGGAATGCTCGGGATCGACCTTCTCATTATGGGGCTCGCCCCGAC
Source organism: Pseudomonadota bacterium (assembly GCA_038529885.1). Taxonomy (GTDB): domain Bacteria; phylum Pseudomonadota; class Alphaproteobacteria; order Caulobacterales; family Hyphomonadaceae; genus Henriciella. The sequence continues at coordinate 4,143 of JBCBDI010000087.1, read as the reverse complement.
CCTTTCTGTGCTTTTCATTGGCCGCTTTTTAGGCGGGCTTTTCTCTGGCACCTACTCCGTTGCCAACGCCTACATCGCAGACGTCACAGAGCCTGAGGATCGCGGGCGCGCCTTTGGGATGATGGGCGCCGCCTTTGGGATTGGTTTCATTCTCGGCCCTGTCTTTGGCGGTCTGCTCGGTGAGGTGAATGCACGTTTGCCCTTCTTTGTTGCCGCCGGCATTGCCGGGATCAATTTCCTCTATGGGCTGTTCATCCTCCCGGAGAGTCTGCGCAAAGAAGACCGCCGCGAGTTTAGTCTCGCCCGCGCCAACCCCTTCGGAGCCATGGTCCACTTCGCCAAAGTCCCGCGTGTGGCTTGGTTCATCATTGCAATTGGCCTGTTTCAGATCGCCCACGCGGTTTATCCCTCCACCTGGAATTTCCATGGTGAGATTCGCTATGATTGGTCTGAAGTTGAAATTGGCCTTTCTCTGGCCGCCGTCGGGGTTGGATCAGCGATCAGCCAAGCCTTGCTGACCGGGTATTTGATCAAAAATTTTGGGCCGATGCGCGCGGGCCTCATGGGGCTCATCGTCAATGCGATTGCGCTTGCCTTGTTCGCTGCCGCAGAAGCGCCTTGGATGGCCTATGCAGTGATCCTCATCTCCGCCGTTGGCGGCGTTGCAATGCCAGCCATCAATACGATTACCTCGACCCTAACACCGCGCAACGCCCAAGGTGAACTGCAAGGCGCGCAGGCCAGCATGATGGCCTTTACGCTGATCTTTAGTCCGGTCTTGATGACGCAGACCTTGAAGTATTTTGCCAACCTGCCCGCGGACAATCCGTTCCAGACAGGCGGGGCGGCCTTCCTCTTGGCGGCAATCATCACTGCGCTGGCCATTGTCCCCTTCTTGATCGGCGCGGGTATTAATCGCCGCGCCATCGCAGACGCGGCGGAGACGCAAGCGAGCCCTGCAGAATAAAAAAGGGCGACCGGTTGAGGTCGCCCGTTCCGTTTTGCGATTTCAGCGCGTCTATTTTCCGCGCGTAAGCAAGCCCAGAAGGCCGCCGATGAGGCCGCCGCCGACCCCGCCATTTAAGAAGCTGCTCAGATGGCCCATGATCGCCTCATTGCCGAGCAGCGATTGGAAGCCAACATCAGCTGCGTTCATGCCATAGCCGCCAGCAAGACCGCCAATGATCCCTGCGATTGCGCCTGTGCCGCCTTTCCCGCCGAGAATTTTCGAGACGATAGGTCCAAGCACGGCGCCACCGACGCCATTCAAAATGAGTGGAATATATTGTTCCATAATTTGCCCTCCCAAGGCTGTGTATGGGGCCTGTTTCAGGTCTCCCAATGCACAGGGCATCAGAAATTGGAAATTATGCCAAGGCCTCTCGCGCAGGTGGAGAGTCTGAGCTAGGCAGGCTTATGGCTGATCTAAAACCCGCTCTCTTCTTGGACCGCGACGGCGTTCTCAACGTCGATCAGGGCTATGTGGACCGGGTCAAAGACTGGCAATGGATTGATGGGGCTCAGGCCTGTGTCGCGACCTTCAAGGCCCGCGATTGGTTCGTTTTTGTCGTTACCAATCAGTCTGGGATCGCCTTTGATCATTACAGCGAGGCCGATATGCAAGCGGTGCACGAGCACATGGTGGCGGGGTTGAGTGAAGCGGGCACCGGCGTCGATGCCATTTATGCCTGTCCCTACCATCCTGAGGGGACCAATCCTCGTTTTCGCAAAGACAGTTATGACCGCAAACCAAAGCCTGGAATGATGCTGCAAGCCATGGCAGATTTTCCGGTGAAAAAAGAAGCAAGTTTCTTGATCGGCGACAAACAAACCGACATTGACGCGGCGCATGCCGCTGGATTGGGCGGATTTTTGTTTACAGGCGGCAATCTCGCAGATTTCGCTGAATGGGCCCTTGCGAGCTTTGAGGATGGTGCACGATGAAAACGATTGGAATGATTGGCGGGGTCAGCACGGAAGCGACGCTGATATATTATAAGACCATCAATGCGAAAGTCCGCGAGCGCTTGGGAAGCTATAATAGCGCCGATATGCGCATTCATTCGGTGAATTTCGAGCTCTATAATGGCGCGCATGAAACTCGCGACTGGCCCTTTATCCGCAATGGATTTGATACCGCGGCCAAAGGTCTGAAGGCCTCAGGCGCGGATTTTCTCGTACTCGCTTGCAATACGCTGCACACAGTCGCCGATGCCATTGAGGAGGCAACGGATCTGCCCTTCTTGCACATCGTGGATGCGTGCGGCGCGAAGCTGCAAGCCGATGGACGCAAGCAGCCTGGCTTGATCGGCACCGCCTTCACCATGGCTCAGCCTTATTTTGTTGATCGCTTATCGGAAAAATTTGGCATGAAACCGATCTTGCCGGATGCGGAGACGCAAAAAGAGCTTAGCCGGATCATTTTCGAAGACCTGACCCGCGGCGTGGTCCGCGATGAGGCCGTGCAATATTATCAAGACAGCATTCAAACCCTAAAAGACCAGGGCTGCGACAGCATCATTCTTGGATGCACCGAGCTTGGTATGTTGATCACGGAGGAGAATAGCCCGCTGCCGCCGTATGATACCGCGCTCATCCATTGCGACGCGATTGTCGACCGGGCCCTTTCTGCCTAGACGAATTGGATAGGCTCAAACTATCGAATTTATTCCTTTCTCCGCATAGACAAAATTCGAAATCGACCCACATCCATCCCTTACTCGTGGGATGAATAAGGGATCGATCCTATGCGCTATTTGATTTGTGGTTTGGCGCTCGCGGCCACGCCAACAGCTATCGCTCAAAATACAGGCGGCATTTTCCCGCCAATGGTCAATGAAGGCCACAAATCTGCGCAATACCGGGTGACCTACAATCCAGACACAGAAGGTCTCTCCCAGCGCTTACACTATCAACAAGCCATCAATAGTGACCTGATGTGGCGCGGTCTGGTCTCCGCGCGAAAGACCACGGAGTCAGACGTTGATTTCGACTTCATCCAAGCCGAGTTGTTCTGGGAGTGGAGTGACGATGATGATCGTTGGAAGCGCGGCCTCCGCTTTGATGGGCGCATTCGCGACGATGATCGTCCCGGCCTTATCGGCGTGCATTGGACCAATCAGTTTCCAGTGACAGACAATTGGAATGGCCGATTTGTGGCGCTGTCTTCCTTCGATGTCGGAGACGATGCGCGCGATGGCGTGTTCATTCAGACCCGCGGCAATCTCTTCACAAAGCTAGAGTCCGGCCACACGGTCGGTGTGGAGTTCTTCAATTCCTACGGATCGACAGATGATTTCCGCGATTTTGAAGACCAAAGCCACACGATCGGCCCGTTCGCGAGCTTCCCGGTCAACGAAGACTGGAGCCTGTTCACCGGTGCCCTTTTCGGTTTGACCGATGGCAGCGCGGATTCAGAGCTTCGCTTGTGGATCACACGCGGTTTCTAGAGCGGTTTCAGCGTTTTTCCGTTAAGGCCGCCCATGCGGCAAACTTCCATCCACTCGTCTTCCAGGACCGGCTGCACAGACAAACGCATCGACGTCACGAGAGACATGTTCTCAAGTTTCTCATTGGCTTTGACGGCTTTCAACGTCACCGGCTCCGGCATGTCCACGAGCGCGCGAATGTGGACGCAATCCCAGCGTTCATCATCGGTGGTGGAATCCGGAGCGCTTTCGGCAGAAACTTCAACCACGCCAACCACTTCTAAGCCTTCATTCGAGTGATAGAAAAAGCCGCGATCGCCGATCTTCATCTCGCGCATATTGTTGCGCGCCAGATAGTTGCGAATGCCGTCCCACTCTTCGCCGGCTTCGCCTTTGGCTTTTTGCTGGTCCCAGCTCCATTTGAACGGTTCCGACTTAAACAGCCAGTATTTCATCATTGATCTCCGCGATTCCTCTGCGCCCCAACTTATTGGACGCTGCCGGAACGCATCGGCTTTGATCTTGGCGGATTGCATGGCCCTGTGCCAGGCGGCGACCCGGGGATTGCGAGCCGAATTACGCGGGTCTTTTCGGGGATCAAACCAGGAGTCGTGTTGGAGCGCTTCAATTGGACCGTGCAGCCAAGCGAAAAACGCTATACGCCCGACCGACCAAGCCCCCAAGGCAAACAGATCAATGATCTTTATTTGCGAGT
>JBCBDI010000086.1:0-9953 GCA_038529885.1 Pseudomonadota bacterium | reverse complement strand
GGCCGCGGCATTCCTTATGAGGGCAATTATTCAGCTTGGCTCGAACAAAAAGCCAAGCGGATGGAGCAGGAAGCCCGCGAAGATAAAGGCCGCCAGCGCGCCCTCGCAAAAGAGCTGGAATGGGTGCGCTCTAGCCCGAAAGCGCGCCAAGCGAAATCTAAGGCGCGGATCCAAGCCTATGAGGAAATGGCCAATAAGGCGGAACGCGAGACGGTCTCGAACGCAACGATCCGCATTCCACCCGGCCCTCGCCTGGGCAACAAAGTTCTGGAAGCAGAGAAGCTCCGCAAAGGGTTTGGCAACAATCTCCTGATCGAAGATCTCGATTTCAAACTGCCACCCGGCGGCATCGTCGGCGTGATCGGCCCGAACGGCGCTGGTAAATCGACCTTGTTCAAGATGATCCTGGAACAAGAACAGCCAGATGCCGGCACACTTGAGCTCGGTGACACGGTCAAGCTCGGCTATGTCGATCAAAGCCGTGACAAGCTTGATGACAAAAAGAATGTCTGGGAGGAGATTTCAGACGGGCTCGACGTCATCAAGCTCGGCAGCGTCGAGATGAATTCGCGTGCCTATGTCAGCGCCTTCAATTTCAAGAAAACAGATCAGCAAAAGCCGGTCGGCAAGCTCTCTGGCGGGGAACGCAACCGTGTTCACTTGGCTAAGATGCTGCGCGAAGGCGGCAATCTGTTGCTGCTCGACGAACCGACCAACGATTTGGACGTCGAAACCCTGCAAGCGCTCGAAGAAGGCCTAGAAAGCTTCCCTGGCTGCGCCGTTGTCATTTCGCACGACCGTTGGTTCCTCGACCGTATGGCGACACATATCCTCGCCTTCGAAGGCGACAGCCATGTGGAATGGTTTGAGGGCGATTTCAGCTCATATCTTGAAGACAAAAAGCGTCGTCTTGGTCCAGATGCGGTTGAGCCGAAGCGCGTGAAGTTCAAGAAATTTGCCCGCTAATTTGAGTAGGGTCTGGCAATCTAGAGGAGTGCGGTCGTGAAAAAGACGATACTGGGGGTCGCACTGTGCATGATCTGCGTCGCTTGTAGCCCAAGCCCATCTACGACAGACTCCGCAGCGGATGTGGAGCCATCTATGCCAATAGAGCGAGCCGCGGACGAGGATCTCAAGCGGACCCTGCCAGAACTCTCCGAAATGCTGTCTGCGGGCGACATTTCTTCAACCGCGCTTGTGTCCGGTTACTTGGACCGGATTGAGCGTTTCGATCGGTCCGGACCGACTTTGCGCGCGGTGCTCACGATCAATCCTGACGCGATGGCGCAAGCCGAAGCGAGCGATGCGCGCCGCACAGCGGACCAGTCTTTGGGTCCACTAGATGGTCTTCCAATCTTGATCAAAGACAATATCGAAACGCTGGACCCTATGCCGACGACAGCGGGTTCAACAGCCTTAAAGGACAACGTCACTGGGAGAGATAGCCCCCTGGTCGCAGGCCTTCGTGCGCAAGGTGTTGTCATCTTGGGTAAAACCAATCTCAGCCAGTGGGCGAACATCCGCTCAACCAAATCCTCAAGCGGCTGGTCTGCCCTGGGAGGGCAAGTCCGCAACCCGCATGTTCTCGACCGAAACCCATGCGGCTCGAGCTCTGGATCAGGCGTGGCCATTGCAGCGTCGCTGGCGGCCGGCGCAGTCGGCACCGAAACCAATGGCTCGATCATTTGCCCGTCCAACGTCAATGGTATTGTCGGGTTCAAGCCGACAGTCGGAATCATCCCGCAGGACTTCATTGTCCCAATTTCATTCTCTCAGGACACGGCAGGCCCGATGGTGAAAACGGTGCGCGGGGCCGCTTTGATGATGAATGCCATGGCGACAGAAGGGGCGACGCAGGACTATGTTGCCGCCTTGGATGAAAAGAGTTTGGCCGGAAAGCGAATTGGCGTCGCACGTTTCTCTCAAGGTGAGAATGCCGACATTATCGCCCGCTTTGAAGCCGCCCTAGCCGTGTTGGAGTACCAAGGCGCCGAATTGGTCGAGATTGAAACTTTCGATATTAATGACACGCTATTTTGGCCGAATTCGCTTGCTGTTTTACTGTATGAGCTGAAGGCCACGATCAATGACTATCTCGCCTCCACGCCGGATTCTGTGACGACGCGAACGTTGGCTGATCTCATTGCTTTCAACGAAGCACAAGCCGACATCGAGCTTGCTCTGTTTGATCAAGATCTGTTCGAGCAAGCCGAAGCATTGGGGTCGCTGGACGATGCCGCTTATGCGGCTTCCTTGAGCATGGTGCAGTCTGCGACGCGCGAGAATGGTATCGATCTGCTTTTGGATGAGTATAGCGTCGACGCTTTGGTATCGCCGTCAGGCCCGATCAGCCCCCAACACGATCCAGCCGAAGGCGATCAGTGGCCAGATTGGGCTGGGATTGGCTACCTCGCTGCGATTGCCGGCTATCCGCACATCACCATCCCAAATGGAATGGTCAATCACATCCCGCTTGGATTCTCTATCATCGGAGCTAAGGGCCAAGATGCTGAGATTCTGTCTCTTGGCTATGCGTTCGAACAAGCCGGCGGATTGAGAGTAGAGCCGACATTTCTTGAAACCGTGCCGGCCTCAGAATAGCTCGGCCTAAGAAACGAGGCGAGTCAGATACTCGCCATATTCATTCGGGTGAGCGGCTGCCAATTTCTTCACCTGTGCCTTATCAATGAGGCCAAGATGATAAGCGACCTCTTCTGGGCAAGCGATTTTAGTGCCGGTTCTCTTTTCGACAGCGTGAACGTATTCTGACGCTTGTAGCAGCCCATCAAATGTTCCGGCGTCCAGCCAAGCTGTGCCGCGCGGCAGGACTTTCAGGTTGAGCTCTCCGCGCTCGAGATACGCATTGTTGACGCTGGTAATCTCGATCTCACCACGTTTGGACGGTTTCACATTTTTGGCGATCTCAACGACGTCATTATTGTAGAAATAGAGGCCTGTAACGGCGAGATTGCTTTTCGGCTTTTTCGGCTTCTCTTCGATGGAAATGACTTTGCCATTCTCATCTTGCTCGACCACGCCAAAACTGGAGGGGTCGGCGACGGTGTAGCCAAATACGGTGGCACCGACATTGTCTTTATTGATCGCTTCGAGTTGCTCGCCAACGCCAGCGCCATGGAAGATATTGTCGCCGAGCGCGAGCGCGCATGGATCGTCGCCAATAAAGTCTTCGCCGATCAGAAAGGCATCTGCGAGGCCTCTGGGTTGATCCTGTTCAGCATATTGAAAACGAACACCCCAATCTTCACCGCTGCCGAGGAGCTCTCTAAATGCAGGCAGCGCCTGAGGGGTCGAAATAATTAAGAAATCCGCTACACCCGCCAGCATTAGGGTCGTGATCGGATGATAGATCATCGGCTTATCATAGACCGGGAAAAGTTGTTTCGAAGTTCCGCGCGTAATCGGATAAAGCCGCGTGCCTCGGCCTCCCGCAAGAATAATACCCTTCATATTATTGGAATCCTCTCTCCAGAAGGCGCGTTAGAGTCTCTCGCGCCGCAATTGTCCAGTCACGTGGTATGATTCCGAACGTTTCGGTCAGTTTTTGGGTGGACAGAACCGAATAATGAGGTCGTGTCGCAGGCGTCGGATAGGCGCTTGTCGGAATCCGTTTGAGTTCCGTGACGTTTTCTGACGCTTCGTCGAACTTGGAGAAGATCAACTCTGCAAAATCGGCCCACGTACACTTACCCTCACAGACAAAATGATAGGTGCCCCATATATTAGGGTTCGGTTCACTGTCGATCTGGTTGGCGATGTCTAATAGTGCATCAGCGATGTCTAGGGCGGATGTTGGCGCGCCGAACTGATCATCAACCACCGACGCGCCCCCTCGCTCTTGGGCGAGCCGCAACATCGTGGTGACAAAGTTAGGTTTGTGCGGCCCATAAACCCAGCTGGTGCGGAGTATAATGTGGGCGTCTGTTTCCGCGCGAACGCCATCCTCACCAGCAAGCTTAGACGCGCCATAGACACTTAAGGGGGCTGTCTGATCGTTTTCAGTATAGGGACGATCCGCTGTACCGTCGAAGACGTAATCGGTTGAGATATGGAGCAAGGGTACGCCCGCTTGTGCGCATAGTCTCGCGAGCTGTGTCGGCGCTTCTGCGTTCAAGGCGAAGGCGGCCTCGTGTTCGGATTCAGCCTTATCGACTTGAGTGTAGGCAGCTGCATTAATAACCGCACGCGGAAGATGGATTTCGAGAGCTTCTTTCAACGAATCTGTTCGCAACAAGTCCAGATCCGGGCGTCCCAAACAGATCAGATCAATGGATCTGTCCGCAGCGCGCTCCGCGAGTGCTCGAGCGACTTGTCCGGATTTTCCAATGCAAAGAAGCGTCATGTTACGGGTCCGTCGGGCATGGCGCCGGGATCAGATTAGGTCTTTTAACGCTGGTAGCGCTTTGTCTTTATCGGACAGCTCTAAGGACAACCCTTGGAGAGGCCAATCGATCGCGATGTTAGGATCATCCCAAGCCAATCCACCTTCATCGCTCGGGCTATAATAATCAGTGACTTTATATTGGACATGGCAATCTGGCGTAAGTGTGAGATAGCCATGAGCAAACCCGACGGGTACGAACAGTTGTTCACCATTATCGGCGGTCAGTTTCGCGCTTACATATTTTCCGAATGTTGGCGAGCCCTTGCGAATATCGACCGCAACATCAAAAATTTCGCCGCGTGTACAGCGCACTAATTTGGCTTGTGCCATGGGCGCGCGTTGAAAGTGCAGACCGCGTAAGACACCGGCCTCTGAGGAATAGGCATGATTATCCTGCACAAATGGTCCTGGAACACCGTTTTCCTCAAAAACATTGTCGCGGAATGTTTCGGAGAAAAAACCACGATTGTCCCCAAATCGTTTCGGCGTGACGAGGATCACATCCGGAATAGATTGACGTTTGAACTGCACGTCTGAAAGCTCCCAGTTCCTTTTGACTTCCGATAACGATGAATCCGCCGCAAAAGCAATGCCGTCAGCCTCATAAAAAAGAGTAAGGATCGATATCTACTGCGACCCGCGCGGCGTTTGGAAGCTTCAAGGCCCTCAGCCAAGTCGACATATAGGCAGAAAGGTCGACCTCTCGCGGCGCGGTGATTAGGAACCGTAAGCGATGGCGTCCGCGTAAGAGGCTGATCGGGGCTGGCGCCGGACCGTAAACGGTGACACCGTCGCCGTTCGGGGCGGCTTTTCCTGCGGCTAAACCAATGTCTTTGGCCATTGCCGCGTCAGGGGCCGACATCACCAAGGCGGCCATCCGTCCAAACGGCGGCAGCGTGAGTTCCTCGCGCACATCGCGTTCAATCTTCAGGAAGCCATCGCGGTCCCCAGCGGCGAGCGCTTGCATGGCCGGATTGTCAGGTTGGTAGGTCTGAATAAGCGCGCGGCCTGGACGCTCGGCCCGCCCGGCGCGGCCGGCGACTTGGCTGAGAAGTTGGTAGGTGCGTTCTTCGGCGCGCAGGTCTCCCCCTTGAAGCCCGCTATCGGCATCCACCACGCCAACCAAAGTGAGGTTTGGAAAATTGTGGCCTTTGGCCACGATTTGCGTCCCAACCAGGACATCAATCTCACCGTCTGCCATGCGCTCAACAATGCCCCGCGTTGCCTCTCCGCCCATGGCTGTATCGGATGAAAAGATCTCGACCTTGGCGTCTGGCAGAAGCACGCGGACTTCTTCAGCAACCCGTTCGACGCCAGGGCCGACGCCCATGAGAGAGTCTTTGGCGCCGCACATCGGGCAATGGTCGGGTTTTGGCATCGACCATCCCGTGAGATGGCAGACCAGCCGATTTGTGTAGCGGTGTTCGGTGAGCCAACTTTCCGTGCCGGGGCTCTTTAAGCGCTCTCCACAGGCTTTGCAGATGACCAGTGGCGCATAGCCCCTGCGGTTCAAGAAAAGCAGGCTTTGCTCGCCTGCTTCATGCGTAGCGGCGATCGCTTTGGATAAGACCGGCGACAGCCAATGGCCCGACTCGGGCGTGTTCGAGCGAAGATCCACCAAATGCATATCCGGCAACCGCGCCGCCCCGGGCCGGGCAGAGAGTTTGAGCCGTTTATAGCGTCCCGTCTCAGCATTCACGACGGTTTCAAGCGCAGGCGTTGCCGAAGCGAGGATGGCCACAGCTTGTTCAAGCTTTGCACGCATAACTGCCATGTCTCGCGCGTGATAGCGCACGCCATCCTCCTGCTTGAAACTGGAATCATGCTCCTCATCGACAATGATCAGCTTCAAATTCGAAAAGGGCAGAAACAGCGCAGATCGGGCGCCGGTGACAATGCGAGCGCGGCCATGGGCGACTTCCCGCCAGGTGCGCCGTCTCTGTTGGTCGCTGAGAGACGAGTGCCAAGGCGCTGGGCCGGCCCCAAAGCGATCCTCGAACCGTTCAAACACCGCTTGGGTGAGGGCAATTTCTGGCAAGAGAACCAAGACTTGCGCGCTTGGATCCTTGGCCAAGGTTTCTGAAATCGCTTCGAAATAGACCTCGGTTTTGCCAGACCCTGTAATCCCATCCAACAAGAAGGGTTGATAGCCGCCTGCCTTTACCGCGTCACGGAGCGCCTGACCGGCTGCGGCTTGTTCCTCGGTCAGATCTGGTCCGGACCTAAAAGGGTCCGGGGCAGGGTAGGGCAGGTCCGTGGGCTTGGTTTCGACCGCCAGGCTACCTGCTTCAGCAAGGCCTTTAATCACTGAACTCGACACTTCTGCTGCGCGCGAAAGGTCTGCAGCGGTGGCAGGGCCGAGCGACGCAGCTGCCGTCAGCACTTTCTCACGGGCCGGCGTCATTCGATTGGTGCGGTGACCGGTTGGCGCGTAAACGGTTTGCGTCGGTGAGGGCGACAGGCCGCCGCGCGCCCGCAGCGCCATGCCCAGCACCTGTCCGGGCCCCGCCACATTGTAACGCGCGCAAAATTCGATGAAGCGTCGCATCGCGGCTGTCATTGGCGGAGTTGGAAAGACGCTTTCAATCGCTTTCAGCTCGCGATCAGGATCGGTTTCAACAAGATCCCAGACCACGCCGGTGCGCTCATGTTTGCCCAAGGGCGCGCGCACATAGGAGCCGATCTCAACCGTCATTCCATCTGGAATGGCATAGTCGAATGGCTCAGGGAGCGGCAATGGAAACAGAATGCGGGCCGATTGCATCTGCTCTCCATAGCAGAGCCCGCGGGGACGGAAACCTGCCATTAAGCATGATCAACGACACTTCAAACCATGGCGCTTTTAGATGGCTTTTTAGACTATGTGGAACGCGAGCAACGCTTGGCCGACAATACGGTGGAAGCTTATCGCAGCGATTTAGCCGAGTTTATGGGCTTTCTACGCGGGCACTTAGAAACTGAACCGGGCATGCGCGCCTTTGCTGAGCTGCAGGCCCGCGATATCCGCGCCTTCCTGGCCCACCGTCGCCGGGATGGGCTCGCCGATGCCTCGATCGCGCGGTTGCTTTCAGCCATTAAAAGCTTCTATCGCTGGCTCGATCGAAATCACGGGGTCGAGAACCCGGAAATCACATTCCTAACCGGCCCGAAACGCGGCCAACGTCTGCCGCGCCCAGTGTCTGAATCGGCTGCCAAAGACCTGCTTGACCAGGCCGAGCTCATCCAAGAAGAGCCTTGGATCGCCGCTCGGGATGTCGCCGCTTTGAGCTTGATGTATGGCGCGGGTCTGCGGATCTCGGAAGTGTTGGATTTACAGGGCGATGTGAAAGCCGCGCCGGAACGCCTGCGAATTAAAGGCAAAGGCGGTAAGGTCCGCATCGTCCCGATCATCCCAGCGCTGCGAGAGGCGATCACCGACTATGCGCGCCTCTGCCCATACGCCCTGAATGCGCGAACGCCCCTCTTTTACGGCGCCCGCGGAAAAAGGCTGCAAGCTCCGGTCTTGCGCAAACAGGTTCAGATTTTGAGGGGCGCTTTAGGCCTCACAGAAAGCGCAACGCCGCACGCCTTGCGCCACAGCTTCGCGACGCATTTACTCGCGAACGGCGCGGATTTGCGGGCGATTCAGACGCTGCTGGGGCATGCAAGTTTGTCGACGACGCAAATTTATACTGGCGTCGAAGCCGGGCATTTAAGGAAAGTCCACGCGAGCGCGCATCCGCGAGGGTGAAAAAGAAAATCGATGTTATCCAGCTGATGCATGAATAGTTGGACGCAGTCCGCTGTCATTCAGGACCAGGTTCTCGGGTCCGTTTGTCATCTTCTATGTTGATTCAATCATGAAATCCGGTACGCCGTACCCCTTTGGCGTTCGCGAGAGTCCCACCATGGAAACGTTGTTCTTTGACCGGCTTAAACGTCCGAGCGTTTTTCTTTCCATGACTCTGCTTTGTGCCGTCGCGTACATTGTGGCGTGTGCCGTGTTTGTGGTCGGAGACTATCAAAACTATAATGGTGATTTCGGGCAATACTATCTTCACGCAAAAAACCTGTTGAACGGACGAAGTTGGTCATTCTTGGTAGAAGGTTACCCCGCCGTTTTACCGGGCTATTCTATTTTTTTGGCCCTATTGTTCGCAGTTTTTGGCGACAGTTATCATGTCATTGGAACCGCAAACGCCTTTCTATGGGCTGCTACTGCTGTGCTTTTTAGCCTTCACATTCGAGATGTGTTTCAGCGAGAACTTCTAGCCTTCGCCGTATTCCTGGGTGCGTTGGTGGCGTCTTACCCAGTTATGTTTATGCAAGATGGTCAGCCGAACATCTTTTATGCATTTTCCTTTGCTCTTGCTCTGTGGGCGATGCGACAGACTGCACTGCCATTCAGATACAGCGCCATTTTGATTCTGATACCAGCATTGATTCGGATCGACAGTCTCGTGATCTATGTCGCTCTTTTTATGTTTTCTGGATTTGGGAAAGACAGAAAGGTTCTTTGGGTTTCAATTCTCGGCGCCTGTTTGACCATCGGTACGGACATTTTTATCGCGCTGGCCTTTGGAATGAAATCGAACATCATCCATTTTCTAAACATATCCGGAGGGGCAACGGATGGGGGTGGTTTCGGCGGCTTTGTATCTGCGTATATGGAGACACTTCTAGGCACAGTCCTGAGAATGCCCGACATTCTGTTGTCTGGAGAACTGGACCTTTTCCAAAGCATCCAAATCCGAGGGTCCTCTGGTTATTTTGCCACGACATCTCTAATTGGTTTACTCGTGGCGTTCTTCTGTGTCGTTGGCATTTTTTCGACAGACCAAAGATACAGTCACTCTCGATCTCGGGATGGATTGTTATCATTAGAGAGAATTCTTCTCGTCGGTCATTTGCTCTTTATATCGCTATTCTTGGTGAATGTTTTGGCTGTGCGTTACATTCTGCCAGTGTTTCCGCTCTACTTGTTATTCGTAGTCCTCGGCATGGAAGCTTGTCTGGGATACTTCCGAGCGTATCGTGGATTATGGGTGCTTTTGGTGGCACCAGCGCTTTTTCTCATCGGCGAAGCCACGGCCAAATATGATCGCAGTTTTGCCATGCGAAAAAACTTTATGACCACCGCGGCGACACAGGAGATGGCGGATCAGGTCGCAGATATGAAAGGGGATCGACCCGTAGGGTTCCACAAGCCTCGGTTGATGACCGTGTTGATGGAGAAAAGAAATGTCGCCAAAACCAAAGCGATTGGGGTGCGAGATGGTGGAGCCGCGCAGCTAGTTCTCGATGGCGACGGTCTGATCGTCACAAGAGTTGGACTGACGAGAGCCGTTTTGTATGAATGGCTTGAAGCCAATTCAGACGTATGTAGCACTTGGAGCAGCAATGGCTTCGCGATTTATCAGAACCGTAAGCCCGAGCGCAACTGCGTTGAAAACTTGCCTTAACTAAGCGTGCTGATCGAAACGCCCGTAATCACCAATACCGCACCAATAATATAGTTGATCGATAGGGGCTCTTTGAAAACAGATGCTGCGATAAATGGTACGATTGCAGC
>JBCBDI010000085.1:0-9965 GCA_038529885.1 Pseudomonadota bacterium | reverse complement strand
GCCGCCACTGTTTCGCCGTGTTTAAATCCTGGTTCTGGTCGGTTTTCAGACACCGCGATTTGGACGCATCTGGGCGCTTGACGGGCTCAGTCTGTAGGCGTAATAGCCGCGCTTCGGTTTTAATCTAGACAATGAGCGAGCGACCCATGTCCCGCGTATGTGAACTTACTGGAACAGGCCCTATGGTCGGACACAATGTCAGCCACTCGAACATCAAGACGAAGCGCCGGTTTATGCCAAACCTGGTCAACGTCACCCTGCACTCAGAAGCGCTGGACCAAAGATTCTCCATGCGCGTCGCAGCAAAAGCGTTGCGCACCGTCGACAAGCTCGGTGGTCTGGATGCATATCTTGCCAAAGCTAAGGACGATGTTCTTTCAGCCAAAGCGCTGAAAATTAAAAAGAATATCGCCAAAAAAGCTGAGGAAGCCGCTTAAGAGCGACCTCCTCGTGTAGAGGCGTAGAGTTTAAACGCGCTCCGTGTTTCGGAGCGCGTTTTTTTACGCTTAGAGAATTGCACCATCGAAAAAGCGGGCTAGGGTCTGTCGCACTATTTGCAAAGGGAGACTGCAAATGCGTTGGACACCCGTCCTTATGGCCGGAATGATTCTGGCTGCCTGCCAAGCTAAAGACCAAAACGCTGCTGGGCCGGAAACCGCCGCAGAGCGTGAGACGACGACTGTCACGGTTTTTACCGGCGGAACAATTTATACCGGTATTGGCTCAGAGACTGTTGAGGCGGTCACGATTGATGAGAGCGGCCGTATCCTCGCGGTGAGCCCGCCCACCTCTTTGGATTGGGATGAGAGTGAGGTGACACTGATCGATCTGGATGGTGCGGTCATGTATCCAGGGTTTGTCGATGCGCATGCCCATTTGCTCGGCATCGGGGAGCGCGAGCTGACGCTTAATCTAGAAGGCACAGCCTCTGTCGGTGAACTCGTCACGCGGATCGAAGCAGAGATCCAGGGCCTGCCAGCGGGCCAAGTTCTCTTTGGACGCGGTTGGATCGAAACAGGCTGGCCGGAAGGGCGGATGCCATTGGCGAGCGATCTTGATGCTGTGAGCCCGGACAATCCCGTGATCCTGACCCGCGCCGATGGTCACGCTTTGGTGGCCAATAGCGCCGCGATGGCGGCGGCTGGGATTGCCGATGACACCGCAGACGTCGATGGCGGGAAAATCGAGCGAGATGAGAACGGCGCCGCCACAGGTATCCTGATCGATAATGCTATGGGCCAAGTCCTGGCTTTGGTCTCAGAACCAAGCCCAGAAGAGATTGCCCGCGCCTTTGTGGTCGGGTCTCGGGCCTATTCCGCGCGCGGCTGGACCGGCGTGCACAATATGAGTGTGAACCCTCGCGATGCGCAAATCATGGAGCGTCTCGACCTTGAAGGGCGGATGCCGCTTCGCCTCCACAATGCCTATGACCGCGAAGGGTTTGAAATCGCTGAAACCCGCGCAAATGAAACCGATACGATCACCAACCGGTCGGTAAAGCTCTACATGGATGGCGCGCTTGGATCACGCGGGGCTTTGCTGATCGAGCCGTATTCTGATCGTCCGAACACAAGCGGTCTGTCTTTGATGGAGCCGGATCTCTTAGCCGATCTGATGGCGCGAGCCGATGCGGGCAATGTTCAGCTCGCCATTCACGCCATTGGTGACCTTGCCAATCGGCGTATCATGGATGTGTTCGAAGATGGTGCGTACACAGCCGACCATCGTTGGCGCATTGAGCATACGCAGATCCTGCACCCTGACGACATTACGCGCGTCGCTTCGCTTGGTCTCATCGCCTCCATGCAGCCGAGCCATGCGATTGGCGATCTAAAATTCGCGCCCGACCGCCTGGGACCGAACCGCCTCTATGGCGCTTATGCGTGGCAAACCCTGCTCAATACTGGCGCTGTGGTTGTCGGCGGCTCTGACGCGCCTGTGGAAATTGGCACCCCTCAGATCGAATTCTATGCCGCTGTTGCGCGTAAAGACCTTGAAGGCTTCAGCACGGATCAATGGTATGCCGAAGAAGCCCTGTCGCGAGAGCAGGCTTTGGCTCTCTTCACGTCAGCGGCTGCGTTTGGGGCGTTCATGGAAGACGATCTCGGCACTATCGAAGTCGGCAAATTGGCTGATTTCACGGTGTTTGACCGCGATCTCATGACCATTCCGGAAGCTGAAATCTTAGAGGCTGAAACCGTTATGACGGTGGTCCATGGCGAGGTGGTCTATTCAGCGGGCGAATAGACCCGCGTATGACCAAAATGATCGAGCAATAGCTTCGTGATCTGCGGCAGGAAGCGCGGCGGCACATCGTGCCCCATGCCGTCTATGACTTCCATGCGAGCGCCGTGCACCAACTTGGCAATCTCATATCCGCCTTCGATCGGAACGAGTGGGTCTCGATTGCCGTGAATCACCAGCGTCGGGGCTTTGATCCGGCGCGTATATTTTCGAAAATCGCCCGCCGCGATAATCGCAGACATTTGCCGGATCACACCGGCAGGATTGTAGCTGCGATCATAGGAGCGGGTGATCCGATCGCGCATACCGTTTGTGTTCTGGTCTTCACCAGGCGTGCCGATGATGCCGAACGTGCGCACCGATTGATCAATAATCGCATCGCGGGTCGTTGGCTGCGGACCACGGCGGATCATGGCTTGCATGATTTGACGTCCAGGACGCGGCAGTTTCGGGTTCCCGGTCGTGGTCATGATCGCGGTAAAACTCGCGACACGGTCTGGCGCGATGGCCGATACGTGCTGGCCAATCATGCCGCCCATGGAAATGCCGACCAGGTGGACCTCTTTGAGCTTTAACGCGTCCATCAGGCCGATCGTGTCATGTGCCATGTCGCGCAGTTCGTATGGGGATTTGATCTTAATCCCGATCCGGCGCAGCAGGATTTGGCGAATAATGTTCGGGGTTTTCTCGCCTGAATGATGATGCGACAGGCCAATATCGCGATTGTCGAACGTGATGACCCGGTAGCCACCCGCGACCAGATCATCGACCAATTTATCGGTCCACATGGTCAGCTGACCGCCCAGGCCCATAATCATGAGAACGGTTGGATCGCTCGCCTTGCCGAAGCTTTCATAGGTGATGTCGATATTGTTCGCTTTGATCGTTGGCATCGTGTTCAATCTCTTTGTGTGCTGCCAGATCTAGGGTGATCGCGTTGATTTCACAGTTCTTCAGCAGCTACTGGACCTGGGGCTGACACAAAGCCCGGATGCGCCTAGGCCATTTGTTCGAATTGGCAAAGGGGTAGGCCATGAGCGAAAACGAAACAGATGGCGGCGGAAACATCTTCCAGCGGGTCGCCTCCATTCTCATGATCAGCCGGTATAGCGGCGATGGCGCAATGTCTGGGATGGGCTTCAACCGAGCTGCCACCTGGGTCGCTATGATCAGCGCGATTACGGGCGGCTATGTCGGGCTGTCCACCTATAGTTTGGATGTCTCGAAAAAGGTCGATCAAAGCGTCGAGAAATCCTTTGAAATGATCCAAGCCTATAATGGGGCCGACATTGCTGAGGCACGCACGCGCGTCATGTCTTATGTATATGCGCGCCGAGCCTGTGACGCCCGCATGATCAATCGCGACCTCAATGATGCTGACTTTGTGCGGGTCTTGGAATTCTTTGACTTGGTGCATGCCTGCGTCGACGCCAATCTCTGCGATGAGGCCACCACGCAGCGCTTTTTTGAACCGCATGCGAGCTTCCAATGGCCGGTTTTGACGATTGTGGTGGATAAGATGCGAGCTGAAACGAATGCGACAATCTCCGTGCGCTCTGATCCTGGTTTTGCGATTGGCATGGCAGCGCTCGCGGATCCTGAGAGCACGGCGCCACCTTGCGATGGCAACTTCTAAACTTTAGGCAAATCGCAGCTGCAAACCGGCTCTTACCCAATGTCACACTTGGCGGGCGGCGCGGTTGTGATAGGTGAGCCATGACAACATGTGATGAAAGATTACGCGTATGACCGTAATGAGCGATAGCGACGCCCTGCAGGGCATGGAGCCAACTGAGAAGATCGATGTTCGGAAAGTGTTCGGTCTCGAGACCGACATGGTGGTGCATGGCTTCAAAGAGCGCACCGAATATGTGCCTGCGATTGACGAGTCGTATCGCTTCGATCCGCAAACCACGATGGCGCTCTTGGCTGGCTTTGAGCACAATCGCCGGGTCATGGTGCAGGGCTATCACGGTACCGGTAAGTCGACACACATTGAGCAAATTGCAGCGCGTCTCAACTGGCCGATGATCCGGGTCAACTTGGACAGCCACGTCTCGCGGATCGATATGGTCGGTAAGGACGCGATTGTTCTCAAAGACGGCGCACAGGTCACGGAATTCCGGGAAGGGATCCTTCCCTGGGCGCTGCAGCGTCCAGTGGCGATCACGTTTGACGAATATGATGCGGGCCGTCCGGACGTGATGTTCGTGATCCAGCGCGTTCTGGAAGCGAGCGGGAAACTCACCCTGCTTGACCAAAACCGCGTGATTGAGCCGAACCCGTTCTTCCGTCTGTTTGCAACGACGAACACGGTCGGGCTTGGCGACACGACAGGCCTCTATCACGGCACCCAGCAGCTCAACCAAGGTCAGATGGACCGTTGGAGCATCGTCACCACGCTCAACTATCTTGAGCATGATGCCGAAGTAGAGATCGTTGCGACCAAAGCCGGCGATGTCGATACAGAAACGCTGAGCCGCATGGTGACGCTCGCAGACCTCACTCGTAACGCCTTCATGAATGGCGACCTTTCCACGGTGATGAGCCCGCGGACGGTGATCACCTGGGCCGAGAATTTCGCAATCTTCGGAGACCTCGGACATGCCTTCCGGATGACCTTCCTGAACAAGTGTGACGAACTGGAACGGCCCTTGGTGGCAGAGATGTATCAGCGGTGTTTCGCCGAAGAGCTGCCTGAAAGCGCTCTAATGGTGCGCGTGGCTTAAGGCGCGCATTTCGCCTTTTCACGAAACGTTATCGGGTTCACGTTATGACCCGTTCGCCTAACAGCGGACGGGTTTATGACCTTACTTGAGCGCTACTTCCAACCAAATATTGCCTTCGCGGTCGTGATCGCGCTCGCGCTCTCTCAGTACGTGATCCTGATGGCTTTTATCTTTGGCGGGTCCCCAGATTTTGTTCTGGGGGGCGATTTCATCGCCTTTTGGTCGGCTGCGCGGGAAGTTTTAGACGGCAATCTGACCGGGCTGTATACACCAGACGGACTTGAGGCCGCGATCGCTGCGCATCGCCCAGGGGTCGATGTGTCGGGGCTCACCTGGCAATATCCGCCGCATGCGAGCCTGATCTTTAGTCCGATCGGATATCTACCTTATGAGATCGCCTATGCGCTTTGGTGCGCGCTCGGGCTCGCTTTCTTCACAGGCGTCCTGATCCAAACGGGTGTGCGCGGGCGCTGGCTGATTGCGGCGCTCGCCACCATTCCTATTCTGATAGTGCTCAACACTGGACAGAACGCGCTGTTTACAGGCGGATTGCTGTTGCTGGCGGTCACTTATGCCAAGCCCAAGCCTGTGCTCGCGGGCGTCGCGGCGGCGCTGCTGACGGTCAAACCGCAACTTGGTTTCCTTTTGCCGGTCGTGTTCATCGTCAACGGTCATTGGCGCGCGTTTGGGGTGGCTGCCCTTGCAAGCCTCGCCCTGTGGGCAGCGTCTTTTATCATCTTGGGCGGTGGTGCATGGGCTGCGTTCTTTGGGTTTGTTGGCACGGTCGGCGAAGCGGTCTCAGACGGGGTCATGCCGCTCTTCAAAATGGTCAATGTCTATGCAGCGGCGCGCCTTGCATGGCTGCCTGACTTGGTTGCGGCGGCATTGGCGATTTCAGCCATATTGATGGCGATCGCTGCTCTGGTTTGGACCTGTCGCCGGACCGACGAACCTGCTTGGCACTATGCGGTCTTAGCGACCGGAACCCTACTCGCTGCGCCGTATTCCATGTATTATGAGCTTGTCCTGTTAGTGCCCGCGATCATCTTTTTGCTGCAGCAGGGCGCGCGTACGGGCTGGCTGAGCTGGGAACGCGAGATGATCGCTTGTATGGCGCTCCTGACTCTGATCGTGCCGGGGCCTGCGGTGCAATTTGGCGTTTCCATCAGCTTCATCACCTGCGCATTGGTGGCGTGGAGCGTTTTTCGCCGGGTGCGCCATGCATTTTCCGCCAAAAACGACGAGACAGCCGCTCAGATCGGGACGCCTCAACCGGCTGCACACTAAGCTGCTTTTGCACGCATTTCAGATGACCTCGCGTTGCGGCGTCCATATGACCCTTCGCAAAACCGATCGCGCGCGCTAAGTCAGCCGCATGAGTAAAACCGACGACGCGCCATACGAACTGTTCAAACAGGCCCTTGCCACCACGGCGAAGGCGATGAGCCAGACGCGTGACGTCGAGGTGTCGTTCGCGGGCGATGGTCCGCGCGCGGAGGCCGAACGGCTGATTCTGCCCCCACCGCCGCGCGATTTGGCCCCGGAACTTGCCGCTCGTGCGCGTGGAGAAGCGGATGCCACGGCGCTGCGTATGGCCCACCATGACCCCATCGCTCACGCCAAAGCGCGGCCTGAGACTGAGGTTGGCCGACAAGTCTATGAGGCAGCTGAACGTGCGCGGATTGAGAGCATCGGTGCACGCGCGATGGACGGCACAGCCGATAATCTCGATGCGGTCCTTGCCGATCGCTGCGAGAAAGCGGGCTATTCGCGCATGGAAGACCGCCAAGAGGCCCCTCTGGCACCGGCGGTTGAATTCTTGCTGCGTGAGCGCCTCACCGGTCGTGCTCTCCCCAAGCAAGCCGAGGGCATTGCGGCCCTATGGCGCGACGAGGTCAATCAACGCGGCGCCGATACGCTCGATCGCCTGATTGAGCAGCTGCACGATCAAGCCGCTTTCGCCAAAACCATCCAAGAGCTCATTCGCGATCTCACCAAAGGCAATGAGGTCAGCGACGATCAAGGCGAGCAGGACGAAGAGTCTGAAGACGAAGCAGAACAAAACAATCAAGAAAATTCATCCGACGATGGCGAGTCTGGGGAAGAAACCCAAGGCGCGACCATGGAAGAGATCGAGGCCGGTGATACCGAGGACATGGAAGGCGAAGAGACCAATGTCTCGGTCGACGCCGATGTCGATATGGACGCCGACGACAATCCGGAAGACACCGATGATGGCACCAAGCCGTTGCGGCCGAACTTCCGCGATGGGGATGACGCCCAGCGATTCCAATACAAAGCCTTCACGACGGCAAATGACGAAGTCGCGCAGGCGGTTGATCTGTGTGATCCAGAAGAGCTGACGCGCCTGCGCGCCTATCTCGACCATCAATTGGAAAGCCTGCAGGGCGCAGTCTCTAAGCTCGCCAACAAGCTCCAGAGACGCCTTATGGCGCAGCAGAACCGGTCTTGGTCGTTTGATTTGGAAGAGGGCGTATTGGACACAGCTCGCCTGACGCGGGTCATCACCGATCCAACCGCGCCGCTTAGCTTCAAACAGGAAGACGATAGCAATTTCCGCGATACAGTTGTGACGCTGCTCTTGGACAATTCAGGCTCAATGCGTGGTCGTCCGATCATGGTGGCAGCGCTCTGCGCCGATATCCTCGCGCGGACGCTGGAGCGGTGCGGCGTAAAAGTCGAAATTCTCGGCTTCACGACCAAAGCTTGGAAAGGCGGGATCAGCCGCGAGGATTGGGTCAAAGCCGGCAAGCCTGCGGGCCCCGGCCGTCTCAATGATTTGCGCCACATCGTCTATAAATCAGCCGATGCGCCTTGGCGCCGGGCCCGCAAGAATCTTGGTCTGATGATGCGCGAGGGCCTGCTCAAAGAGAATATAGATGGCGAGGCGCTGCTTTGGGCGCACGACCGGCTTTTGGCGCGGTCTGAGCAGCGCAAGATCCTGATGGTCATCTCAGATGGCGCACCGGTCGACGACTCAACTCTGTCCGTCAATGTCGGCAATTATCTCGAACGGCATTTGCGTCAGGTCATCGAGGAACTCGAAACCCGCAGCCCGATTGAACTGATCGCGATTGGCATCGGGCATGATGTGACCCGCTACTATAAGCGCGCCGTTACCATTGTGGACGCCGAGCAATTGGGCGGTGCGATGACCGAGCAACTTGCCAGCCTGTTCGACGAGAATGGCGAAGCGCCGAAGCCCGAAGCGATGGCTGTGCCGCCGCTCACCCGCGAGACGACCCGGCCTGGCGGCGCTACGTCGGGCGCGAGTGCCGGTGCGCCGCGCTATGGCGGACCAAAAGTGGGGTCTGGCAGAGACGTTCGCCGCACTAGAATGTGATTTTCTTCACGAACCTGCCCTATTTCTGCGCTTAAGCGAGCCTAGAAGAGGATCCAGATGCGCTATATTCCCATTATCGCTCTGACGGCTTTGGCCGCCTGTACCGCCGCGGACGTGCAATCGCCCGAGCCGCTCGAACGAGAGGCGGCGAGCGTATGGGCCTGGGGCGATCATTTTGCCGATTTGCAAGAGCGCTCTTGCCCCACCGGTGAGACCTATACCCGCGCGCAATCGATCGAGGTGCAGGTGATCGAGGCAGAGCAGGGATCCGCGCAAGCGCGGTCGCAAAACCTGTCTGGATTGACGCTTGCGGGCGCCTGGCAGTTGAAATCAGATGAGCCCAATTTTGGCGGTCTGTCTGGCATGGATGTCCTGCGCTCAGGCTCGCTTCTCACGGTCAGCGATGCCGGGGCCTTCGTTTGGATTGGCATTGACCCCGACACGGGAACTCCGGATGGGATTGGCTCCATCGCCTATCTGCGCGGCGAGGACGGCAATTTCTTCCCAACTAAAATCGCTGCAGACGCGGAAGGCTTGAGCCTGCGCGATGGTCTCGCCATGGTCAGCTTTGAGCAAGACCACCGAATTGAAGCCTTCAACCTAGAACGCTGCGGTTCAGCTGCGCGAGGCGCGCGCGTGGTCAGCTTTGACGGTGTGGTCGATGGCCGCCGCATCGGTGACAATCGCGGCGCAGAAGGACTCATGGTGTCAGGCGAGACGCTCGTCGCAGGATTTGAGACCCATCATTCCGGCGGCTCGCCGCGCGTTGAGATTATGGATGACGGTTCGCTGACTCTGCAAGACTATACAGAGCAGCCAGGTCTCTACGTCCTCACCGGCATGGACCAGGCCGATGGCCTCACAGCCACCCTGTTTCGGGCCTATGATCCGGTCCGCGGGGCGCGTGTCATTTTGCAGGTCGATAGAGCAGACGGCCGGGCCGCTGAAGCGCATTTCAAGAAACCGCTCCCGGTCGACAATTTCGAAGGCGTTGCTTTCGGTACGAGCCCCGACGGTAAGCCGCGCATTTGGATCATCTCAGATGATAATTTCAGCCGCGATCAGCGCACGCTATTATTGGCTTTAGATTTGGACGAAATGCCTTAAGTCGAACCCGCATGGGGCATGATCCAGTCTTTTGGGCCGTTGCGGTCTTTTCTGTTCTGATTACAGGCGTTTCGAAAGGCGGCTTTGGCGGTCTTGCATTGCTGGCGGTTCCGCTAATGGCGCTCGTGATTTCGCCGGTTCAAGCTGCGGGGATTATGCTGCCTATTCTGATCGTGATGGATTGGGTCGGGGTCTGGACCTATCGCAAATATTGGGATCGCAAAGTCTTAGTCTTGCTCCTGCCGGGGGCGATATTGGGCATTGCGGCGGGCGGCCTTTTGGCTGGCTATGTCGATGATCGCGCCGTGCGTATTGTTGTCGGCACGATTGCGGTGCTGTTTCCCATCTATGCCATTGCGAGCCCCGAGGGCGGGGATGCGTGGATCAAGAACAATCGCCCGCTCGGTCTGGTGTCGGGCATGCGCGACAAAACTCGTAAAGCCCGCCAGCGCCCCGAAAAATCCGCCTGCTGGCAGTCCCATCCCGCCCTGCAGCCCCCGGATCAAACCACGCCGCTGCGC
>JBCBDI010000084.1:0-10051 GCA_038529885.1 Pseudomonadota bacterium | reverse complement strand
CTTTTCCTCGCGGCCAAACACCCAAAGAGCTTTGTTAGCGAGGAAAAGCTGGGTGGCATTGTCGATCCCGACCACGTCATCGCCAGGCGCATGGAGGATCAGGAAAGGCTTGCGTAGTTTCTCAGCCGCGTCACGCACGCTGGCCGTTTTGACATCGTCCAGAAATTCGCGGCTTAGCGTGAAGGGTCGACCGCCAAGTTGAACCTGCGCTGCGCCTTTGGCTTCGATCTCAGGAACGCTCTCGCGAAACTGTTCAATGACATGATCCGCATCCGATGGCGCGCCAATCGTGACGACAGCTTGCACATCTTCGACTTGGCCGGCGGCGACCACAGTTGCGGCGCCGCCAAGCGAATGACCGATCATCAAACTGATGGGTTTACCTTCGCGCTTCATCCAAGCGGCCGCATCGATGAGATCGCTGACATCAGAGGAGAAACCCGCCGTCGAAAAGTCACCGCCGGACTCACCAAGACCGGTAAAGTCGAATCGCAACACGCCGATCCCATTGGCGGCCAGACCGCGAGCGACCCGGCTAGCGGCCAGGCTCTTCTTGGAGCAGGTGAAGCAGTGCGCAAATAGCGCCCAGGCTTTGACCGGGCCGGAGGGCACTTCCAGCACGCCGGATAGCTGCGTTCCATCTAAGTTTGTAAATTCGACGCGATCACTTCGCATAGCGCATCTCCTGCCTGTTCAGTTGCAGATAGGGTGATGCGCCACGGGTCGCCAATCAAGAGGCGATCTCTTTGTCGTGATCAATAGGAGTTATTCGGTTTCTGAACGTCTTCGAGTTCGCGCGGCTGATAATTCTCATCATGCTTGGCGAGAATTTCTTCAGCGACAAAAACGTTGGAGCTTTCCACGAAACGCCCAGTCGCGACAACACCTTCGCCTTCTCGGAAAAGATCTGGGACAAGGCCTGTATAAGACACCTCAACGCGATGCCCCGACCCATCTTCAATGGTGAACAGCATCTCCGCGCCTTCGCCATTGCGACGCGAGCCGACTTGCACATATCCACCGACCCGGACGCGCTGACCAAACTCAGGCATGCCGCGTTCGACCAGTAATTGCGGCGTGTAGAACAGATCCGCATGCTGGCGCAGGCCCATGGCGGCAAGCGCCAGAGCCGCGAGGATCAAAGCCGCTGCCCCGCTCACCGCATATAGACGTTTCGTTCGAGCTCTCATGATGTCCTATATAATGAGGTTTCCAGCCCCCTGCCCTGCGGCACGTTGCTCAAGCTCGTCTGAGCTGTACGCTGGCGCGTAAGCCCCCAAGCGGGCTTTCCTCGAGCGTGAGGCTGCCGCCATTCATGCTGGCAATGTCGGCGACGATTGAAAGCCCGAGACCGGTCCCAGGGGCTGTTTCATCCAAACGGATACCGCGCTTCACCGCCTGCTCGCGCTCTTCAGGAGAGAGGCCTGGGCCATTGTCATCAATGTGAATCACTACCATCCCGTCTTCATTTTGGAACGCGCGGACGTCGACCATAGAGGCGGTCCATTTGCATGCATTATCGAGGAGGTTGCCAAGGATCTCTTCTAGGTCCTGACGTTCGGTACGGACGTAAAGGTCGCCTGGAATATGGAGCTCAACGCGTTTGCCATCCCGTTCAAATAGCTTGTTCATGACCCGGGCGATGCCGTCCGCGGCTTCCAAGACTTGCGTGCGCACGCCAAGCGCTTCGGCGCGGGCAGCAGCTTGCGCGCGTCTTAGATAGTGATCGACATTGGACCGCATGCTTTCCGATTGTCGCCGCACCACATCATCAAGCTGGGTTTCGCCTTTGGCTTCGTTGCGCAGCACTGCGAGCGGTGTTTTCAGCGCGTGTGCTAAGTTCCCAACATGCGTGCGTGCGCGCGAGACAACAGAGCGATTATGCTCCAGCAATTTGTTGAGCTCTTCAGAGAGCGGCTTCACTTCTTGCGGGTAGTCGCCAGAGAGCGCCGCCAAGCGCCCTTCGCGGATGGCGGAGATGTCGGATTGGATCCGGTCCAGTGGCCGCAAGGCGAACCGCAGCCCCGTCGCCATAGCGAGCAGCGTTCCACCCGCCAGCGCGATCATTGCAATCAAGAGGATGGTTCTTAGCTGGTCGGCGCCTGTGTCTGACTGGGTCCGGTCGGTGGCGGCGACGAGCAAGATCGGATTGGTATTACTCGAAATGGTTATGGACTGAACCGCGATGCGGATCGGTTCGCCGGCGGGGCCATCTGGGTAATTGCCGCGGATCACCGTGCCAGGCGCGGCGAGCGCCTGATCGGCGAGCGCACGCGGCAAAGGCGGCTCGCCATCCCACACACTGCGAGGACGAATATCTTCTTCATATTGCCCGCTTGCATCGACCGGTACGATCACCCAATAGCGTCCCGAAAGCGGGGTCTCGTAGCGCGCATCCGATGGCAGGCGTTCGGGAATTTCACGAATGCGCCCGGAAGTGTCATCGATCGGTTCAATGGCGCGGGCGAGTGTCACCAGAGTCGAATCGAGTTCTGCGTCCAAGAGGTTCACGGTTTGCGCGCGATACACCGCTGAAATCGCGATCACACCGCCTGCAACAATCAAAACACTCCAAAGCAGCGCACCAATAAGAATTCGGCGCGCCAGAGACAGGCGTCCAAATCTTTGTTGAAGCGTCGGTGTCGAATCCATTCGACCGGACTAGCCCGGAATGGACCTAAGTCACAACGCCTGAGCGTTCGTCTTCGGGAACCACCAAGCGATAGCCAAGCCCGCGTTCGGTCTGAATGCGGTCATTGCCGATCTTCTTGCGCAGGCGACCGATGAACACTTCGATCGTGTTTGAGTCGCGGTCAAAGTCTTGGTCGTAAATGTGCTCGACCAGCTCGGTGCGCGGCACAACCCGGCCCTGATGATGGATCAGGTAGCTGAGCACTTTGTACTCATGCGCGGTCAGCTTGATCGGCTCACCATTGACGGTGGCGCGAGCTGCACGTGTATCGAGACGCAGAGATCCTGCTTCAATCGCCGCCACAGCATGGCCAGAGGCCCGGCGTAGCAGCGCCCGCAAACGTGCCAGCACTTCTTCTGTGTAGAACGGCTTGGTGACATAATCATCGGCGCCGGCGTCAAATCCAGCGACTTTCTCGCTCCACCGATCGCGCGCCGTGAGAATCATCACAGGAAAGGTTTTGCCGTCTTCACGCCAGCGCTCGAGGATCGTCACGCCGTCCATTTTCGGCAGGCCTAGGTCCAAGATCACCGCATCATAGGGCTCAGTATCGCCCAAAAAGTGTCCATCTTCACCATCGGCAGCAAGGTCCACAGCATAACCTGCATGGGTCAGAGCGTCGGCCAATTGGCGACGGAGATCGGCTTCGTCTTCAACAACAAGAATTCTCATGATTTCTACCTCAGCTCGTAGAGATAATTCGACCCGACTGGGCGTCGACTGTAATCCGGAGGCGTTCGCCTCTCTCAGTCATCCAGTCGACCACATAAACCTGTCCGTTCCCGCGATTATAGAGGTTCGCATCAATCTGGTAGCCACCATATTGATTCTTCAGGCGTCGGAAGATGTCCCGAAGTGGAACCGTCGCCCCTTGATCACGCGCATCACGTGCCTCGTCAGCGGTCCATGAGTTCCCCCATTTCCCCTGAGCCAGCACCGGTGCCGGTGCCAAAGCGAGCGCAAAAAACGCAAAAAGAGCGGCAATCTTTTTCATCACGAGGCCGATATGACCAAATTCCTCTGAATGGATAGTGAATATTATGAACGGATTTCAGTCATCCCGCATATCCTCTCGCCCAATCCTTTAACATAGGGTCCTTAGGATCTTCTATTTGAATCTCCAATCGCGCGTAAAGATGGCCCGGTTTTGAGGGGATTTGAACGCCCTTTCCGCGCAGTCTCAGCACCGCGCCGGAATTACTGCCTTCGGGGATCTTGAGCGCCACTTGGCCCATGGGCGTGGCGATATCAACTTGTCCGCCGAGCACAGCCGTCTTGAGCGGTACCGGGACGGTCATACGAATATCATTGCCATCACGCGTCCAGATTTTGCTCGGTCGAACGAAAATCTCGAGCATCGCATCCCCAGGAGGACCGCTGGATCCTGACGGCTTACCTTGGCTCTTCAGGCGCAAGGTTCGTCCGGTCTCAATGCCAGGCGGAATCGCCACATTGAGCGCGCGGCCATCGGCCATGGTCATTTCTCGGCGCGCGCCCATCACCGCATCTTCGAACGAAATCTCGACCCGGTAGCGCATATCGGCCCCTTTGCGAGGCCCCGGACGGCGTCGACCGCCGCCAAACATGCCAGAGAAAATGTCTTCGAAGGGATCGCCCTGGAATCCGCCTTGAAACCCGCCACCACGCTGTCCGAAGCCGTCAAATCCTTGCCCGCCTG
This sequence comes from Pseudomonadota bacterium, assembly GCA_038529885.1. Lineage (GTDB taxonomy): Bacteria > Pseudomonadota > Alphaproteobacteria > Caulobacterales > Hyphomonadaceae > Henriciella. The sequence goes on along the minus strand of JBCBDI010000084.1, from coordinate 5,681 downwards.
CAAATCCGGCTGGATTTCCATCCGCATCAATCTCACCGCGATCATATTGCGCACGCTTGCTGCGATCACCGAGAATCTCATACGCCGCGGACGCGGCTTTAAATGCTTCAGCTTTTGCCGCATCGCCGGGATGTAGATCTGGATGCGAGTCTTTGGCTTTGCGTTTATAGGCGCGCCGGATGTCGTCTTCCGACGCGGTGCGCGAAACGCCGAGGATTTTATATAGGTCTCTACTCATTGACGCGCGTGTTCCGACAGTTCGGATGCACACTTAAGCAAGCGCTCAAGGAATGGAACCCCATGGCTCCACTCTTGTCAGGTGAGGATTAGTCGAACCGGCCAGCCAAATCGCGATAGGTGAAAGGCTGAAGCGCGCCAGTGCCGGCCCGCCAAAACTGCGCCTGTCCAAGGTCAGCTCGGGTCATCCTTATCGCTGCCAATCGCGAATCGGCGAGGATGACGCAGGCGCCCGCAGACACGTCCCGGATATCGGTTCCAAGCAAGCCGCGGCGCAGCCCGCGCAATTGCCACAGGTCCGAGCCCACGAGCTCCGCATCGCGCCAGGCGAGCAATTCCCAACCGGCCTCGTGCTCGATGAGCAATCTGTTCTGACCCGAGAGAATGGCCGCTTCGCTTCGCGAGCTCAGCGTTTCACCGGGCATGAAAAGATCCATCACACTCATCTCATCCCAGCCTTCGCTCTCAGTCGCTGCGAGCGCGGTCTCCAAACGCCCGATGCCTGCGGGCACCAAAGCAAAGCCGCGCTCGGTCATTTCTAGCGCATCGGGTCCGACTTTGATCGGCATCGCCCCTCGCCAAGGGTTAGCGGTGACGGCGACATAAGGCGGAGTGAGATCGAGATGATCGAGCGCTGGCGTGTCGATGAGTTTCCCAAACGGCTCCGCTTGAACAATAGATGGCGCCTCCGCACTCGGAACGTCAAAGGACTGTATGCGCTCAAACGCCAATCGCGGTTGGCGGAGCTTTAATTGCCGCTCCAGACCTTGTTCTTCGATCCGCGCCACGATCCAGTCATTCGACAAATATTGAACCCGATCAGAGATTTCCATTCCGGGAGCTTCGCCCGGCGGAAGCGCCAGATCGAGCGATTCTAGTTTCATATCCTGATCAAGCATACGATCCGCCAACGCTTTTGCTCGGGTCTCGGACATGACAAGCGGCATCCGATAGCTGAGCGTCACGCCCGAGTTTGCGCCCGGTGCGCGCGCCTCGACCACAGCCTGCTGATACCCACCATCACCTGAAATATAGTTGAGCGAAACCGCGCTGGGTTGTTTGTCCAATAAGATCCGCGTGCGTTGCACGGAGTCTTCGAGTGTATGCGCCTCCACCAGCACAGCTGACGTGACCACGCCCTCATGCTGCGCGGTTAAGCCATTCGCCGTTTCTGAAATATCAAACTCATAAGCAGTGGTGAGCGGCGACAGAGCAGAGGCGAGCGAGGTCACGCCGTCAATTGCGAAGCCATCTATGATCCCACTGAGCCTCCGCGCCTCGATCTCAGTTCCGCTCTTCAAGGCCATGTCCTCAACCACTTCAGACAGATCGATGAGGCCGGTTCGCCCGTTCAACCAGTGCCCAAATTGCCAATTGTCGCCATCACTCCAAACATCACCGCGCGCAGGGAAATCTGGCCAAGGGCGGCCATCCCAAGCCCAGACCAGGACTTGCTCGATCATGGATTGCTCGCCCCAAAACCGGGTCGCAACGCTCAAGGCGCGGCGTTGCAAGAGATCATCCCGCGCGCCGTTTGAGAAAGGCGGCACCGCGCTTTCAATGCTTTTCGGATCATAGAAGAGGTTCGGCGAGTTGGTCCCTTTGTCGACAGCAGGAAAGCCGATCTCGATCATCCGGATCGGTTTGCTGCCCGGCACCCAAGCCGTTCGCTGCGATGCGCGGCGGCCACCTGGTCGCTCATAATGAGCGTTGGCCCACCATCCGCGCAGGTCTTTCTGACGGAAGATCCAGTCTTCGCCATGGGCGGTATCTTTGATGGGCGAGCGCGTTTGCGCTGCCCGCGCCTCGCCGCTTGCATAGTACCAATCAAAGGCTTCGCCGCCGATGAGCTGGCTGCGCAAATAGTCTTCGTTTTCGAGGTTTCCGAGCGCCGCCTCATAGTCGGCATGGTCGTCCCCATCGCGCCAATCCGACGCGGGCGGATACCAATCGACCCCGACAAAATCCACCGCGTCACTCGCCCAGAGCTGATCCATCGGGAAGAGCACATCGCCCGTTCCATCGCCAGGCGCATAGGACCCGTATTCGGTCCAGTCCGCGGCATAGGAGACCCGTGTTTGAGGTCCGAGGATCGACTTAACTTCTGCCGCGATTTCGACCAGCGCTTCGACGAAAGGGAAGCGTCCGCGCTGATCTCGCACTTTGGTGAGGCGCGCCATTTCTGATCCAATCAAAAACGCGTCGACCCCGCCTGCACGTTTGGCGAGCCTTGCATGGTGAAGAATAAAATGACGGAACCCAAAGCCGCCATCTGCGCCAACAAAGGCTTCGACCTCTTGGCGCACGCTCTGGGTCTTATCATTGGAAACCGTGATCCGGCCCCGCCAAGGAAACGGCGCTTGTTCGGACCCTCCATAAGGGTCGGTCAGCCCATTGCCGGGTGGCACATCCATCATCAGGAAGGGCGATAGGGTCACACCGATCCCTGCGGCCTTCAGCGCTTGGATCCCTTCGATCACGCATTGGTCCGCTGGCGTCCCGCCATAGTTCGGACTGCCACTGTTACGCGAAATCAAATAGGCATCGCGGCGCGAAATCCCATCAACCGACCAAGCATAAGGAACCGTGTTGCGGACCCGTTGCTCCACGCCCGGTCGGATGCGGCAGCGTCCGGCGCTCACATCATCGCCAAACCATGCCACGGTGAGCGCTGCATGATCGACCCGTGGCAAATCGCTTTGAAATTGTCGGAGCGAGACTGATAAGTCTGCCTCGCCATTGGCATTGTTCGCATTGATCGCGCGCTCGATCGCGGGATAGCCGCGCTCGCGGACGATGGACGTGGCATAAACAAACTCACCGCTTGCCGGGATGATATTCACGCCGGTCACCGACGCATTGAGGCTATCGGTTCCCGCCTGTCCCGCGCGCACCACTTCGAATGAAAGTTGCGGCAAGCGATTGCCGAACGCGTCCAATGGCAGGTCTTCAAAAACGATATAGGCGGTGCCGCGATAGGCGGGTGCCTCACCCGCGCCTTCAATTGCTTCGATCAATGGGTCCGGCAATTGGCGCTCGTCGCCCCTATAGAGACGCCAATTGTACTCATGCAGAGGCAAGACCTCCCCGTTCGCCCAGATCCGATCCACGCGGGTGATTGGCCCTTGGCAAAGCGCCACTGCGATACTGACCGAGTAGGTGTATTCGGTGTATGTCGGTCCGCCTTTCCCAGCTGATTGCTCAGAGCGGTATTCTTTAAATCGGGAGGCCCAGATCACCTGCCCGCCGACACGCATCCGCCCATAGACCAGAGGCAGGCCCGCGCCTTCTCGGCTTTCAGTTACATAAAGCGACTTAATCCGCGCGCCCTCCACGGGCGCGGCGAGACTGCTATCAATCACCCGCCCAGCAAGGCCGCCAATCACGCCGCCAAGCGCTGCACCGGACAGGGTCTTCCCGAACAGGCCAATCCCGCCCGGCAAGAGGTTCGATCCGATCGCAGCGCCTGCTTGGGATAGTATTATCTCGGCCATGATCAGGCAGCTCCCATACAAAAAGACCGGCCAGGGGACTGACCGGTCTAGTTTATCTTGTGTGTGGTTTGGCGCTTAGAGGTCGCCGCCGCCCCAAAGGACAGAATAGGCCTCACAATGGACCAAGACGCTGCCATACTGAGACAGGTCAACGCCAGCTGGCACTTCATATTCTTGCGTGCCGCGCGTTTGCTTCAGCTCACCAATGTTCAGCGATCCGTCCACAGCGTTCTTTCCGGTCGCGTCGGCAACGCTTTTCGGCGACAGGAAGATTTTCAGATCCGGGCCATTCGCGGCGCGGAAATCGTCAGAGAAGACGATGAATTGCTTGCCGTCCCGCTCGACGACATTCCAAGAGCCTTTGAGGCGTTTCGACTTGCGGATAAACTCGCCAGAGGTCTCGAATGAGGCTTGCTGCGAGATGCTAACACTGGTTTGAGCTTCGGCGATGGCGGGGGCACATGCGGCAACGCCGGCGACTGCGAGGGCGAGTGCGGCGAGGCCTGCTTTCATTACGTTCATAAGGGTCTCCTAAATTCGGTTCGGTGTTCGTCCACCCGGACTGACCCCGATCTAGAAACTTGTTTGAACAAGTGCCAATCACCCTCGATCACAGGACTGTGCGCCCGCTGTGAGATCCAGTTGAGGGAACTGAAACGCGGCCGCGATCCGTCTGCGCCACCAGGGGACCAGACGTGTCTCGCAGACCGAGCGCCCCCAATAGGCATGGATGATACGATCGCTGCCAGACACAAAGGCGCAATGCTTGGCCGGATGTCCGAGCCCCATTCGAAACAGTAAGAGATCCCCGCGGTCAGCAGCTCCGAGCGGAATTTCAGTCAAATGCCGCCGCGCAGCTTCAAGCAGCGTTTCTTGCTTCAATGCTTCTGCCCAATCCGGCGTATAAGGCGGGATTTGTTCGGGTTCGTCTCCGATAAGGTCGCGCCAGACACCGCGCACCAGTCCCAAGCAATCGGTGCCGACCTGTTTCTTGCTGGCTTGATGGCGATATGGCGTCCCAATCCACTCTCGCGCCGTTTGAACGACGTCATCGCGCGTCACCGTTTGCCTCCATCATTTCCGGCGGCGGCAGGTCCCGCCAGCATGAAGTCATTGCCCGGCATGTGTGGGAAGCCGCGAAAGTTCTCAGTATTGGCGAAGACATCGCGGCAGGTTTCAAAACGCTGGTCGCAGCTCTGCCCTTCGGCCTGCACGCCGCAGCGCTCATCTCCGAACACCGCATCGCAGCGGCGTTGCAAGACCCGTCCAATTGGACGCTCTAAATCTGATTTCAGCGAGATCAACTCGGCTTCAAATGCGCCGCTGGTCCCAGATTGGATCTCACTCAAATAGCCGCTCCAGACATGCCGTGTCCCGAGCGTTGGGTCTCGCCAATCGGTTTGAAAGATGTCGACACGGCAGCCATCCCATATTCCTGCGCGCAAATCCGTTTCGGAGATCGCATCGCTCGACAGAACACCGCCGCCCGCCGCACGGGTCGGTTTTAGGCCTTCAGATTGAACGAAGCGCCCGGCCTCGAGGGCGGCGCCTGGATCGAATACGATCTCGTCGACTGTCAGCGGCACGTCATGATCTGTCATGTGAACGCTGACACCATCGCGGCGGGTAAATGTCCAACACAAGCACAGAGACAGCGCGTCGCTTTGAAGCGCGCTTTCAAATTCAGGAGAAAGGGACTGCATTCACGCCTCTAAAGGATCTCTATGAGGGAGACACTGACGACGCGCCCGGCCCCATAGGCTTCAATCACGCCATTGATCTGATCGCTCTCAAACCGCACCGGGCAGTCAAATTCGAAGCCTGCAGAGATGGTTTGACCTGCTCGAGGCGCAGCGTCGAATTGGATCCGCCCGGTCGCCTCATCGGCCTGCCAACCTTGGTCTTGTTCCACGCCGTCCAAGGCGACCCGTACGCTTTGCGCGATCGGCT
>JBCBDI010000083.1:0-10110 GCA_038529885.1 Pseudomonadota bacterium | reverse complement strand
CCGGATCCAGGCCCCGCGGTTTGGTATCGTCTGGCGGCGTTTCGATAAGCGCTTCCAATTGCGCGCGCGACCGCGTGCTCCATGGGAAGGGTTTTCCCGTTTTGGCATCGACATGCAGGATGCGGGTTCGAAACGCGGCAGCAGGTGACCCATCCGTGTGTCGCATCTCTTGATAGATCAAAGCGCTGGTCTCATCCCATTCCAAGACGCACCCCGTCATTCGCAATGGCGTGCCGGCATGGGCCTCGCGAATATATCGAATATGGTGCTCAGCGGGGACCAGCGTTGACGGTGCGTTGGCGTGAAAGGCGTGCGGCATGCCAATCGCGCCTGCTAAAGAGCCCAGGCCCTCCATCGCCTTTTCGACATAAACGCGCACGTTCATGTGCCCCATCTCGTCGCAATCCCAGGTGTTTGGGATGCCGCTCCATAATGGGATCATGCGTGGCACTTTCTGCACGTTCCGCGCGCTTCGATAACCGCGCCTTGAACGTTAAACCCTGCCGCTTTGGTCTCGGCTTCCAGCGCGCTGCTGGTTTCAACCGCATGCAATTCTTCGGCGCTCCCACATTCATCGCAAATCAGGAAAACGGCAGAATGGGGATGGCTCGCATGTCCGCAAGCGACATAAGCGTTGAGGCTCTCAATTTTGTGCGCCAGTCCCATTTGCTGGAGGAAATCCAAAGCGCGATAGATCGTTGGCGGTTTAGCGGCCCCTTCGCCATCGAGCTTGGCGAGAAGATCATAGGCTTTGGCGGGCTCTTGGCTTTCTAAAAGCAGGTGTAAAACTTTGCGCCGGATGGCGGTCAGCTTTTGGCCTTTGGCGCGCACCAATTCATTCGCTTGTGCCAAGAAGGCCTCTGCTTCTTGTGGGCTGCAAGGCGTATTTGCGTGAATATGAGTATGTGCGTGGGCCATGCCTGCCATTTTGGGCGATTGCGCGCAAATGTGAAGGGGCGGCCCGATCTATTTTGGCGGAATCTACCACATCTGCCAGGTAGGGCCGCGCGTGTCAGTTAGGATGATTACGCAGTCGAGCGGACATGTCGCGCGACACGTCCCCGCGCGGCAGAATAGGTGATTATAAAAGTAAAATCAGGCCTCCAAGTCGGTTCCTAGTTCGAAAAGAGAGGCTCTACGATGAAATCTATTTTCTGTTCCATGCTCATGCTGACGTCGGCGATTATCGGGACGGCGGCCTATGCAGATGAAAACCCTTGGATGGTGCGTGGACGCGTGCTTGCCGTTTTGCCGGACGAAAGTGCGGACCTAAGCGTCGCGAGCGCGGCGCTCGCTGGTGGTGTCGATATTGGCGATCAATATGTTCCCGAGCTCGATATCACCTACTTCTTCAACAAGAACATCGCGGTTGAATTGATCCTCGCCGTGACGCCGCATGACGTGGATGCCGTCAATGTTACGGTCCCAGGCGCTTTGACAGATGCAACGGTCGACTTGGGCGATGTGTGGTTGCTGCCGCCAACGCTGACGCTGCAATATCACTTTGATACAGGCACCCGTTTCAAGCCTTATGTCGGCGCAGGGGTGAACGCGACTTTCTTCTTTGATGAGGATCAAGGGCCTGTTGCCGACGGTATCGATTATGATTCAAGTCTCGGCTGCGCGCTGCAAGTTGGCGTCGACTATGATCTCGATGGTGAGCCCGGCGGATGGGCCCTCAATGCCGATGTCAAAAAGATCTGGATCAACACCGATGTGACCATCGATTTCGCCACCGCTCTTGGCGCAACGGTCGAGGCGGATGTCGACATCAATCCGACTGTGGTTGGTATTGGTCTGGGCTACAAATTTTAGCCCAGGTCCTCCTTCCAATATCAACCTCGTCAGCCCCAAACGATCCTTCGTTTGGGGCGCTTTTTATTCCTCGATAAAGGCTTGATACGCGGCTTCAAAATCGGGATGCCACCGCGACAGGGCCGGGCGGTTTTTAATGATATCATCCGCGGTCCATTGAATGCGTTTTTCATCCAGTGGCCGCGGCGTCTCATTGTCGGGACACAGGATATAGAAGTCGCCCTTCTCAAGAGAGGCCATCATGAAGTCGACTGTTTCCTCAGCCGTCGCCGCGAATGGCGGCTTTTGTGGGATGAAGGCGGAGACCATGGGCGTATAGACAAAAGCGGGCACCAAGAGGTGAGCGCTGATATGGCAATCATCTTCCTGACGAAGCGCATGAGCGACGCTTTCTGTGTAAGCCAGAACGCCCGCTTTGGAGAGATTGTAAGCATAATTGCCGGGCGGGCGGGTGATGCCTTGCTTCGAACCGGTATTGATGACAGCGCCCGCTTCGCCGTGCGCGAGCATGCCTGGAATAAAGGCATGGCAGCCATGAATGACACCCATCAAGTTGACCGAAACAGTGCCATGAAAGGCGTCCAAGTCTTCCCAGGGCTTGGTGCCCATGCGCCCGATCCCGGCATTGTTCATCAAGACATGCACATTGCCGAACTGGCTTTCGACGTCGGCAGCCAAAGCTTTAACCGCATCGACATCAGACACATCGCAGCGCTTTGCGACAATGGTTCCGCCGCCACCGGACAGTTCCGCTTCGGCCTCTTTTAAAGCGTTCGCTTTCATGTCGACGAGAACCACATTCATCCCGGCAGCGGCGAACCGTTTTGCGCTCTCAAGACCAATGCCGCCAGCGCCGCCTGTGACCACAGCGGTGCTGCCTGATTTCATCCATTTCATGAGCCATCCCTCCCGGCTGTAAGCCGCGCAATTAGCGTCGGCACATCATATTCTTCATCGCCTTCATAACGCGGCGCGTTTCTTTCATAAGCGGCTGCGATGGCGTCATGGATCGGCTTGATGCGCACCATATTATAGGAATGGGTGACGACGTAGAACTCGCCCGCACGGATTTGCTCGACGGTTTTTTCAGCAAACGTATCGGCATCCATAGCAAATTGTTCTGAGCCCTTGGTCATATCCGACGCAACGAATCCGGGGACGATCATGCCGACTTGGATGAAGTCTGGAAAGTCGTCGCGCATGGCTTCTGTGAGCCCGCGCACCGCATGTTTCGAGGCGATATAAGGCGCGCTGTTTTGAATGGCGTTGAAGAAAGAATTTTCTGAGGCGAGGTTGTAGATCGCGGCGGGCGCGCCTTGCTCAATCATGCGCTTGCCGAAAATAGCTGCGCCATGCCAGACGCCGAAGAAGTTCACATTCATCAGCTTGTGAAGATCTTCCAATGGCACGTCGACCATGGGCGCACGGCCAATCGCGATCCCGGCATTGTTGATCAGAACATGGACGCCGCCATAAGTGTTCCAAGCAAAATCCGCGAAGGCCTCCATACTTTTCGGATCGGTGACATCCATGACCATGGTCGCCGCGTCTATGCCCAACTCTTTGAGTTCTGCGCGCGCGTCATCCAATTTGTCCTGGCGAGGCTCGCCAATAACGATCTTAGCGCCTTCCGATCCGAACCGTTTTGCAAGACCGAATCCGATCCCGGTTGCGCCGCCCGTGATGACCACGGTCTTGTCTTTGAAACTGTCCATGATTTGCCTCCCAGGATCATCCTATACTGCGAGTTGCCGAGCGGCGAGATCGCGCATGATTTCTTCTGAACCGCCGCCAATCGCCATGACCCGAACTTCGCGATAAATCCGCTCGACCCGGTGACCGCGAATAAAACCTGCCCCGCCAAGGATCTGCATTGCCTCGCGGGCACAGAACTCCAATGTCTCGGTGGCTTGCACTTTCAACATGGCGAGCTCGGCCACCGGCGTGTTGCCGTTTTGGACATGCCAAGCATAAGTGTCGAGCATGGTCGTGGTCGCCCAGACGCGCTGCGCCATGCTGGCCAGTTTATGGCGGATGACTTGATGGTCCGCGAGGCGCTTACCGAATGTTTTGCGCTCTTGCGCCCAGGCTGCGGCTTCTTCCACGCAGACCCGTGCAGACGCTGCAGCGCCCGCCGCCATGCCGAGCCGTTCGCCGTTGAAGTTCGCCATGATGCCATAAAAGCCTTTGTCCTCTTTGCCGATCAGGTTTTCGGCAGGAACAAAGACATCATCAAAATGAAGGGTTGCGGTGTCTGATGCCCACCAGCCTTGCTTGGGCAGTTCGGTGCGGCTGACACCGTCGCTCTCAAGATCGATCAGCAAGAGCGATATTCCGCCCATACCGTCTCCGCCTGTGCGCACGGCGGTGGTCAGCCATTTCGAAGTCATCCCGCCCGTAATGTAAGTCTTCGACCCATTCACCCGCCAGCCATTGCCATCTTTGACCGCTTTGGTTTTGAGCTGCGCGACGTCGGACCCTGCCGACGGTTCTGTGATGCCGAGACTGATTTGCTTGTCACCAGAGAGAACTTGGCGGCCGATTTCGGTTTTCATCTCTTCCGACCCAAGCGCCATGATGGGAGGCAGGCCTATGCCATGGATCATCAAAGCAGAGGATATGCCGCCCGCGCCAATCCGTGCCAGTTCTTCAGATGTGACAATGCCGTGGAACCGATCAAACTCGATGCCTTCACCGCCATACTCTGTCGGATAGCCAATGCCGAGAATGCCGGCCGCTTTCGCTTTCTTGAACAGCTCGCGGGGGATGCGACCTGCGTCTTCCCAGTCTTCGACATAGGGCATGATCTCTTTGTCCACAAAGCCGCGCACAGACCGGCGCCATTCTGAGTGGGTTTCATCCATATGCGGGCAGGGCGGGCGGAGGGCGTCAAAAGTCAAAGTCATGCGGTTGATCGTGGCTGCGCCCGGCTGCGGGTCAAGCCGTCACGCGGCGGCAGACCAGGACTAGCGCTCTCGCCGCAACGCGCCATATGTGAGACATGCAAGTCTATAACGATCCCAATGAGTTGCCGGAAAAACCGCCCATCTTTCGCAAGGGGTTTCCGACGGTCATCCTGCTCCTCGCAGGCGCAATTATCGCGGTGAGTTTGTTTCAGTTCAGCGCGTCGAAAGACGTGGAAGACTGGATGTTCTCAGTTGGCGCCGTCGCGGGCGGACCAGGCTTCGAAAATGTCTACCGCCCATGGGGGACGTGGCCGTCCTTTGCGTTGCACACATTCCTGCATGGAGGCGGATTTCATCTGATGATGAACATGGCCATGCTGATCGCACTTGGCCCGATCGTCGCGCAGGCTTTGGGCAAAGATGTGCGCGGCGCGGTTTTGTTCCTCGCCTTCTTCTTTTTGTGCGCTGTGGGCGGCGCTTGGGCGCAACTTCTTTGGTTGGCGATTAATGCCCAAGACGGGATCGCGATCGGGGCCTCGTCTGCCATTTCAGGCCTGCTGCCAGCGGTTGGCTATATTCGGACAGGCTGGCGCGGGGCTTGGTCGATCAGTGTGCCGTGGATCGTGATCAATGTGGTGCTCGCCTTTCTTGGCGGTGATGTCGGCGTGATGCAAATTGCATGGGCGGCACACTTGGGCGGGCTCGCCGCCGGGTTCTTGTTTCCGGTTTTTGCTGCGGTTGGGCGTAGCTAGACGCTCGCTTCACACCCGACAGGGCCAGCGATATATGTCGAAGGGGACGCTTGAAGTCTCGTGCGTGCAATAGCTTGCTGGCGTCACACCCGACCGCGTCAGCGGTCTGGGTGCCCCCTTTAACTCCGCACCACTGGTGCGCTGAGGCCGCGGGAGCCGGTGCGGCGGAGGGCATCGCGGCGGAAGCGGTACAGTTCCGCAGGACGGCCGCCCGTGCCACTTTCCATCTCGCCCGTGCCTTCGACGAATTCGGTGCGGTCGAGTGCGCGCCGAAAGTTTTGTTTGTGGAGCGTCTGGCCAAGGATCGCTTCGACTGTGCTTTGCAAAGAGGTCAAAGTGAACCGGCTTGGCATCAATTCGAAGACGACGGGCCGGTAGCGGATTTTCGAGCGCAAGCGACCAATCGCGGTGGCCAAGATGCGGCGGTGATCAGACGCCATTGCCTCGCCCAATTGGACATCGGGCAATGGCAGGTTTCGATCGCGCGCACACTCAGCAACAAGGCCCGCTTCATAGAGGAGCTCATAGCGCTCCAAGACCGCTTCATCTGGCCAGTCATTGCTTTCTAATCCGAAGGCGCTTTGGGCCCGCGAAAGCCGGTCCGGATTACCCACGGCCCAAGTCGTGAGCTTTGGAGCGATGATTTCATCAATCAGGGTCGAGCGGCCTTTGCGATGATCCTCCCATGGGAAGTGACGATACCAATTGCGCCACCGCGCTTCGAAGGCAGCAGGCAAACGCTCCGCTTCCGGCGTGAGCGCGAGATAGCCGACCGAGACCACACGCGTATCGCTTGGGGCATTGAGCAGGGTGGCTTCAGGACTTTCGCGGTCGCGGTCGCCAAACGTGTAGAGTTGCTCAACATAGCCTAGTTGAAAGCCCGTTTGTTCTTTCACCCAACCGCGCAGGGCGAGCTCGAACGTGCGATCCTCGTCAGGATCAAACGCCCCGAATGGAAGCGCCATAAGATCATCGTCTCGGCGGATGGTGAGGACACGTGCCTTCTCGCCATCATAGGCGACGATCACAACCGAGAGACCAATGATTAGGCTCATGCGGGGGCTTCTATTTCGGATAAGAGCGCGACGGTTCGCGCAATGAATTCGGCCTGGGCTTCCTCGGCAGGTTGCGGGACGAGATCGAGCCGCACACCGCGCGGTGGATGTCCAAAGAAGCGATCTGATTCACTTTCAGAAAACCCAGCCAACTGGGTCGCTTCAAACCAGGCGCAAATATTATCCGCTTTTTTGATCAAACGTTTCAGGCTGGCAGGCGTCTCAGCGGGCAAGCCAAAGCGCGCATGGATGGCAAAGGCGAGCCGCGCTTCGATGTCCTTATAGCCATCCCCGAGAACAGCTTTGAACGGTGAGATCATATCGCCGATGACATATTCAGGCGCGTCATGAAGGAGCGCGAGGAGTCTCGAGGCTGGGTCCAATCGTGGTTCTAAGTGAACGCAAAGTGCTTCCACAATGACGCTATGCTGGGCCACAGAGAAAGCATGAGCGCCTTTGGTTTGACCGTTCCAGCGCGCGACGCGGGCAAGCCCGTGCGCGATGTCCTCGACTTCGACATCCATCGGAGAGGGATCCATCAAGTCCAAGCGACGCCCGGACAACATGCGTTGCCAGACCCGTGCCGGCGGTTTTCGTTTAGGGGTTTGTCGACTCATTTGCACTCTGTTTACGCAAAAGACGCGAGGCGTAAAGAAATTGGGCGGTTTTGATTACGAATTGCCTGGCGAGGGCCTCATTTGACTCAGCTCTCGTTAAGAGGTGATCGGCATTATAGATCCATAGACGGCACAAGACCGAGGCATGGTGATGATTGAAAATATGGTGAATTGGGCTGGGCAATCCAGCACGGCATGGTGGGTGCTCTCCTTGGCTGTGATCGTGATTCTGGTCGAAGCCATTCGCGTGAGCAAAGACGTGTTCTGGGCCGACATGATTGAGGAAGACGAATAGGTCTCTCTTCCATATAAGCGCAAGACGTATGATCCCGGACGCGGTGCGCTCCGGGATTTTTGCTTTTGCTGATCACGCGGCGATGAGACGCTCGCGCACGTCGCGTTTCAAAAACTTGCCACTCGCATTGCGCGGGAAGGGCGCGTCGCAAATCCAAATATGGCTCGGAATTTTGAACGTCGCGAGCCGCTCCGCGCAGGTGGCTTTGAGAGCGTCTTCGGTCAGGCTCGTGCCAGGTTTTAGATAGACCGCAACGCCAACCTCTTCACCTAAGCGCTCGTCGGGCACGCCGAACACGCAGCATTCTGCGACGGCCGGATGGTGATAGATCGCCGCTTCAACTTCGACGCAGTAAATATTCTCGCCGCCGCGCAGCACCATATCTTTCTTGCGGTCGACAATATAGATGAAGCCATGCTCATCGAGACGCGCAATGTCGCCCGTATGGAGCCAGCCATCGGTGATGGATTCAGCGGTCGCTTCTGGTCGGTTGATATAGCCTTTGATCACAGACGACCCGCGCACCCACAGCTCGCCTAGCTGGCCGATGGGCACTTCGGCGCCGTCATCATCAACGCATTTATACTCAAAGTTCGGCATGGCTGGGCCGGCGGAGTCTGGCTTGTCGACAAAAAAGTCGCCGCCCACGGACGTGATAATTCCACACGTTTCGGTCATGCCATAGCCTGTGCCGGGCCGAGCCGTTGCGATTTGGTCATCGATCTTTTGAACTTGATCGGGCGGCACTTGCGCCCCGCCACATGAAATGGCGAGCAGGCTAGACGTGTCCCGCTTGTTGAAATCAGGATGATTGATCAGTTCGCGTCCCATAACCGGCACCCCGCCCGCAGAGGTGATTTTTTCGCGCTCGATCAGTTTGAGTGCCTCGCCCGCGTCCCAGCGATACATCAAGACCAAGGTCCCACCCACAGCCGTCGCGCGATAGGCGCCGCAATTGTTTGCGGTCACGTGAAAGAGCGGTGTTGTGATGAGTGTGATGGGAATAGGCGGAATGGCAGGCGGCGCCACACCGGTGGCAGCGTGAACGGCCATCGCTGCCGAAACCGCGGCATATTGCATATTCAATAAATTGGCGACGCAGCCACGATGCGTGAGCTGAGCCCCTTTTGGGAAGCCTGTGGTCCCGGACGTATAGAAAATGCAGGCATCGCTGTCGGGGTCGATTTCAACATCTGGCAGCGCGCGGTCGACGCGGACAATGTCTGCGAGATCGACGAGGTTTGCATCGTTGGCACCGGCTCGAGCGGCGACGAGCGTGGGAAGCGTTTCAATCTCAGAATTACCGACAATGCGCGCCAAGCGTTCTTCATCAGCGAAGATAATTTTCGGCTGCGCGTCGTTGATGCCATAGGCCATTTCTGGCTTGGTCCACCAGGCATTCATGCCAACTACGGCGACCCCGATTGAGGTGCAGGCCCAATAGAGCAGCATCCATTCAGGATAATTGCGCATGGCGATTGCGACGCGGTCCCCAGGGCGCATCCCTTGCTCATAAACCCAGCCGGCAATGCTGTTCACTTGCCGGTGCGCTTCACCATAGGAGATGCGCTCATCCTCATAGACGATATAGGTCCGGTCCCCGAATTGCGCGGTCGCAGCCCAGATGTCTCGAATGCTGTTCGGGCCATTCTTATAGGCCAGGATCCTATTGCCTAAAATCTCGGTTTCGACGATCTCAAAATCGCCGCCAGGCCCGGTGAGTTTCGCCTTCGCCGCCTCGAGTTCATCGTAATACATGTCCTACCCCGGTGGTGGTTTTCTTTTGAGCATACGATCTGCGGGCAGGTGAGGAAGCCCTCACGCAGAGGGATGGGGGAATGCAGGAAAACAAAAACCCCGATGCGGGGGCATCGGGGTTCAAAGTTTTTCGGGGAGCGAAGGATTAAGCGGCGACCGCTTCCTTCTTCGGTTTTGGATCGCGAAGCACATAGCCGCGGCCCCAGACCGTTTCGATATAGTGTTCGCCGCCTGTCGCCTGCTGAAGCTTCTTGCGCAGCTTACAGATGAAGACGTCGATGATTTTCAGTTCAGGCTCGTCCATGCCGCCATAGAGATGGTTGAGGAACATCTCTTTGGTGAGCGTGGTGCCTTTGCGCAGGCTGAGCAGCTCGAACATTTGGTATTCTTTGCCGGTGAGGTGGACGCGCTCTTCGTCGACTTCGACGGTTTTGGCATCCAGGTTCACTAGGATCTCGCCGGTGCGGATAACGCTCTCAGCATGTCCTTTAGAGCGACGAACGATGGCGGTGATGCGCGCGATCAGCTCGTCTTTGTTGAATGGCTTGGTGAGATAATCGTCGGCGCCATAGCCGAGTGTTTTCACCTTTGCCTCAATATCTGGGTTACCAGATAGGATCAGGACGGGTGTGTTGACGCGCGCCATGCGCAGCTGTTTCAGCACATCATATCCAGAGATATCAGGCAGAGACAGGTCGAGGATGATGATGTCATACTCGTAGACTTTGCCCAGATCGACGCCCTCTTCTCCAAGGTCCGTCGTATAGATGTTAAAGCCTGCCGCTTTGAGCATCAGTTCGATGCTGCGCGCGACGGCATTGTCATCCTCGATAAGTAATACTCGCATTTTCAGCTCCCCGAATCGGTGTATGTCGCATTCCTAGCGTGATCGTTAACCATTGTGAATCTAGG
>JBCBDI010000082.1:0-10111 GCA_038529885.1 Pseudomonadota bacterium | reverse complement strand
TCACATTCATGAACTCGACTTTATAGCCCTCAGCGCTCATCAGCGCGGGCATATAGCGGTGCATATGATCGAAATAAGGAAGCGCGAGAAACGCGTCGCGGCGCATCACTTTGATGCCACAGCCGCTATCGTCGCAATCGTCGCGCAGCAAGCGTTTGCGGATGCTATTGGCAAATCTCGACCCAAATCTCTTCCAAGCCGTGTCCTTGCGACTGGCACGGCGCCCCATGACCATAGAGAGCCCCTCCGGCGCGTCGGCGCGGGTGAGACTGCGATAGAGGGCTGGCAGATCAGCGGGATCATTCTGGCCATCGCCATCCAGCGTGCCGATAATCGGCGCTCGGGCGTTTTGGATCGCCGTGCGCAGGGCGCGCGACTGGCCCGCATTCTTGCGATGCGAGAACACCCGAAGCTCAGGATACTTCTCTTTTAGACCTGCCAGGACCACCCGCGTATCGTCGGTTGAGGCATCGTCGGTAATCACCATTTCATAGGCGCGCCCTTCCAAGGCCGCCGCGATTTCTTCGATCAGCTTGGCCGCATTGCCGGATTCATTGTGCATCGGTACACAGACGGAAAATTCAGGTGATTGGGTCACGAAGATACTCCACAGCAACCGGACCGCCTGCCTTTAGTTGAAAACGCCCGATTGCGAAACCTCATGACTGAGGACATGAGTGTTTTTATGAGCGACCTGCCCATCGAACCTTTGCTGCCGGAGATTGCCGCGACGCTGCGTGCCAAGCAGCGTCTGATCCTCGGTGCGCCGCCAGGGGCCGGGAAAACGACGCGAGTGCCGCTGGCGCTGGCGGGCTTGATTGAGGGGTTCACCGCCCTGCCCGGCAAGATCGTGATGTTGGAGCCGCGCCGGATTGCCGCCCGCATGGCCGCGACCCGCATGGCAGCGACTTTGGGAGAGCGCCTTGGCGGACGCGTCGGCCTATCGACCCGGATCGACCGGCAGGTCAGCAAAGACACCGTCGTCGAAGTGATCACAGACGGCCTCTTCACGCGCCGATTGCTCGCTGATCCCGAGCTCTCTGGCGTCAGCGCGGTGATCTTTGATGAGATCCATGAGCGTAGCTTGAGCGCCGATATTGGTCTCGCACTGGCGCAAGAGACCCAAACGGCCTTGCGCGATGATCTACATCTCCTAGCCATGTCAGCCACGCTCGACACGGCCAACATGGCAAAGCGGCTGGATGCCCCCATCATTGAAAGCGAGGGTCGGCAATATCCCGTTGAGACCCGCTATGTCGGGCGCTCGCGGGATCGGTTGGAAGATCAAATGGCCCGCGCCATCGAGCGGGCCGTGCGCGTGACGGATGGCTCTGTCCTCGCCTTTTTGCCTGGCGCCGGCGAAATCCGGCGCACCGCGGAGCGCTTATCCTTGCCGAGCACTGTCCAGATCGCGCCGCTATTCGGCGCGCTCAGCCCGCAAGATCAAGACGCCGCCATTCGCCCAAGCCCTTCCGGGACACGCAAAGTGGTGCTCGCGACCGATATCGCCGAAAGCGCCCTGACGATTGATGGCGTTTCTGTCGTTGTCGATAGCGGCTATGCCCGCGTGCCCCGCTATGTGCCT
Organism: Pseudomonadota bacterium; assembly: GCA_038529885.1. Taxonomy (GTDB): domain Bacteria; phylum Pseudomonadota; class Alphaproteobacteria; order Caulobacterales; family Hyphomonadaceae; genus Henriciella. The sequence continues at coordinate 8,526 of JBCBDI010000082.1, read as the reverse complement.
GGGGCCTTATCGACGGAGCTGCAGACGGTTCGAGCCGCCCGGGCCAATGTCGATCAGCGTCGCGGCCGGGCCGGACGTCTTGGTCCGGGTATTTGCTATCGGCTCTGGGACGAAGCGGAAACGCGCGGCCTCACGCCTGCACCGTCGCCAGAGATTGAGAATGCCGATCTCTCCGGATTGTTGCTGACGCTGGCTGAATGGGGGGAACATGAGCCGAGCAACCTCAACTGGCTGACACCGCCCGCCCCAGGGCGTTTGAACGCTGCGAGAGACGATTTGATCGCGCTTGGCGCCATTGATCAGACCCGCGCGCTAACCGACAAAGGCCGGGCCATGACGCGCTTGCCGCTATCGCCGCGCCTCGCTTCCTTGATCACCGGCGCTGCAAGCGATGGCGAGCGCCGAACCGCCGCCGAGATCGCCGCCCTGATCAGCGAACGCGGGATGGGTGGCAATAGCGCGGACCTGACAGAGCGCCTTTCGCGGTTCCGAAGCGATACAAGCGGGCGGGCGAAGAAACTGAAGGCTCAAGCCGAGAGATGGGGCGGTGCGGGCCGTGCTGCGGGCAAACCGGCTAACCTGCTTGCTAAAGGCTGGCCAGACATGATTGCGCGGCGTCGGCAAGGCAGTGGTAATGCCTATTTGCTCGCCAATGGCCGCGCCGGGCAGGTCGACGAGACCTCGCCTCTCGCGAAGTCAGAATGGCTCGTCGTGGCCGATATGGCCGGCAGCGCAAAATCAGCGCGGATTACGCTCGCAGCGGCTCTGGACGAGGCCACGGCCCGCCAATATGGCGGTCTGGAAACACGGGATGAGGCGGTATTTGACCCCGCCAAAGGCACGTTTAAAGCCCGGCGCGTTACAGCACTGGGCGCCATCATCCTCTCCGAACAACCGCTCCCGAAGCCGAGCGCCGAAGCGGCGCGCGACGCTGTGCTGAAGCATTTCCAGGCAGAAGGCTTCGCCCCGACCGGTCTTTATGAACCGGTCCTCGAAATGATCGCCCGATTGAGCGCCCTGTACGACACGTACGGCGCTCCTTGGCCAAAATGGGACAGCGCCGCGCTGCAAGAGCAGGTTTTTGACTGGCTCGGTCCGATTTTTGGTCAGACTTCATTTACCATGCCGAAGCCCGCCACAATTCGGGATGCGCTGAAATCGCGCTTAGACTGGCCCCTGCCGCAAGAGCTTGATCAAAAAGCGCCGCGCAAAATCACACTGCCCTCGGGCCGCGAGGCAAAAATCGACTGGTTGAGCGATCGCGCGCCTTTGGTGGAGTGCAAAGCGCAAGAATTGTACGGGGCGTCCCGCCATCTTTTTGTGGCTGAGGGGCGCGTACCGGTGACGCTGCAAATTCTGTCCCCGGGCGGCAAACCGGTCGCGACAACTCAGGACCTGCCGGGCTTCTGGGCTGGCGGCTATCGGGACATGGCGAAAGATATGCGCGGGCGATATCCAAAGCATGATTGGCCGGAGGATCCCGCCACGGCCAAACCGCATGCAGGCATGACAAAAGCGCGGCTCGCCAAAAGCTAGGCTTCGCGCCAGTCGCCGCTGGCGAGGCCCTCCAAAGTCCAGTTGCCGACGCCAGCGCGGATCAAGCGCAGCGTCGGATGCCCCACCGCGGCGGTCATCCGGCGCACCTGCCGGTTGCGGCCTTCGGTGATTGTCAGCTCGATCCATGTATCTGGAATGGATTTGCGCACCCGGATCGGCGGGGTTCGCGGCCAAAGCCCAGCGGGCTGGTCGATGAGGGCGGCCTCTGCGGGCGCGGTGGTGCCGTCTTTTAGCTTTACGCCAGCGCGCAGATGATCCAGTGCGGCAGCGTCGGGGATGCCTTCAACCTGCGCCCAATAGGTTTTCGGCGTTTTATTGCGGGGATTGGTAATTTGCGCCTGAAGCCGGCCATTATCGGTTAGGACCATCAGCCCTTCACTGTCCCGATCCAGGCGCCCCGCGGGATAGACATGCGGCACACTCAGATAATCCGACAGGGTTTCACGGGACGAGGCTTCAATGCCGCGATCGGTGAACTGGGACAGCACATTAAACGGCTTATTGAAGAGGATTACGCGCGTCATCTGGGGCTCATGGCTGCAAAACAAAAATCAGTCCAGCCCTGCCGGTGATAAACCACAGAATTGAATGAATAAAAGCGCTTCAGGACCCTCGCCCGAACAATAATTAATCCGTGTTACAGCATATTTTTTGTCCGGTTTCGTTGTATTTTTCGCAAATCATGGTAAACATGGGTCATCGAAAGAGACGTAGATTTGAAAGGAGGTCGGAATGGCTATGCTCCAAATGCACAACCAAGCGGATGACCGCCAAGACTCATTCAATGGTCCTATTCTGGACCGCGAAAAACTGCGCGAAGGCACCTATGTGGCCATACTTACGGCGATTGGCTCGGTTTTTCTCGTTGTCGCCGTTAAGGCACTCTATGCGATTTTTTAAGGCCTCTCACTGACGCCAGATATGGCTTTTCGGGCGGTTTTCGGTCATAAGCCGCCCGATGAGCAAAACGCCCCCCATTCCTGCGACGAAATCGGTCTTCATCAAGACCTATGGTTGCCAAATGAATGTCTATGATAGCGAGCGGATGAAAGACGTTCTCGCGCCGATCGGCTATGCGCCTGTGGATGCTCCAGATGGCGCCGACTTGGTCGTCTTGAACACCTGCCATATTCGCGAAAAAGCGACGGAAAAAGTCTATTCAGAGCTCGGCAAGATCAAGAAAATGAAAGCCGCTCAGGGCGGCAAGATGACGATTGCTGTTGCAGGCTGCGTCGCCCAGGCCGAAGGCGCAGAAATCATGCGCCGCCAGCCTGCGGTGGATCTCGTGCTCGGCCCGCAAGCCTATCACAAACTGCCAGAGATGATCGCCCGCGTGCATCGCTCGACCGGCGAGCGCTTGGAAACCGAGTTTGAGACGCTGGAAAAGTTTGACGCCTTGCCGAAAGCGCGCACCGCTGATGGCCCAATGGCGTTTCTGTCGGTGCAAGAAGGCTGCGATAAATTCTGCACTTTCTGCGTCGTGCCTTATACGCGCGGCGCGGAACTTTCGCGCCCGGTCGACGATGTCGTGATTGAAGCCCGCAATCTTGCCGCGCAAGGCGTGCGCGAGGTCCAGCTGCTTGGCCAGAACGTCAATGCCTATCATGGCGCCGCACCTGCGCTCGAAGGCGGCAATGAATGGACGCTGGCGCAATTGGTTCGGCATGTTTCGAAAATCGGGGGCCTCGACCGAATTCGCTACACAACCAGCCATCCGCGCGACATGGATGATGACCTGATCGCCGCCCACGCCGACACGCCTCAGCTCATGCCCTTCTTGCACCTGCCGGTTCAGTCAGGCTCGAACAATATCCTAAGAGCGATGAATCGCGGACATACGCGGGAGCACTATCTCGACATTATGCGCCGCATGAAAGAGGCCCGCCCGGATATGGCGCTCGCCTCAGACTTCATTGTCGGGTTTCCAGGCGAGAGCGATAAAGACTTCGAAGACACGATGGATCTGGTGCGTGAGGTCAATTACGCGATCGCGTATTCGTTCAAATATTCGGAGCGTCCGGGCACGCCTGCGGCGGAAATGTTCGGGCAAGTGCCGGAAGATGTGAAGAATGAACGTCTGCAGGCGCTTCAGGCGCTGCTGCGCGAACAACAGACGGCGTTTAACGCCTCCAAAGTCGGCGAAATCGTTCCGGTCCTGGTAACAGGCAAGGGTCGCAAAGAGGGTCAAATGCATGGTCGCTCACCATGGCTGCAGGCGGTACACTTTGATGGCGCCGAAGATCTCGCCGGTCAAATCATCGACGTTGAGATAATTGGCTCAACCTTGAATTCCCTGTCCGGGCACTTGCCGAACCAATCTAAAGAGGTGGCCGCTTGAGCCGAACTTGGGACCCACGGGACGCAAGCCTTTTGCCGGTGATTTGCGGGCCCAATCACAAAAATCTCCTGCTGCTCGAAACTGCCCTTGGCGATGGCGGCTTAAAAGCAGAAAGCCAAGGCGGTGGCATCCGGTTGGATGGCACCGAAGAGGCCGTTGCGACCGCAGAGCTTGCTCTTTCGCTCTTTGAAACGGTTCTAGAAACAAATCCCCAGGCGGGTGTTCCAGCTCTAGAAGGCGCCATCGAACAAGCCCGCACACCGAACCAGACCTATAAGACGCTCACCGGCCTGAAAGTTCCGATCAAAGCGCAAACCAATACGCAGGCCAAATATCTGGATCTTTTAACGGGGTCCGAGAATGATCTGATTTTTGGCGTCGGCCCGGCCGGCACGGGTAAGACCTTCCTTGCCGTTGCTGCCGGGGCCGCGGCGCTTAAGAACAAATCCGCGGCCAAACTAATCATCACGCGCCCCGCTGTGGAAGCGGGCGAAAATCTCGGCTTCCTGCCTGGCGATTTGGAAGAAAAGGTTGAGCCCTATCTGCGCCCGATTTGGGACGCCCTAGATGAAACGCTGGGGGCGGACCAGGCCGGGCGTTTGCGGGAAAAGAAAGTCATTGAAGTCGCACCGCTCGCTTTCATGCGCGGGCGCACGCTGAAAAATGCGTTCGTGATTATGGACGAAGCGCAAAATTCGACCGTGGCGCAGATGAAAATGGTCCTCACCCGCCTTGGCCGCGACAGTCGCATGGTCGTGACCGGCGATCCAGGCCAGGTTGACCTGCCGAAAAACCAGCCTTCAGGCCTTGCCCATGCATTGCGCATTTTGCGCGGCGTAGAAGGGGTTGGGCGGGTCACGTTCTCGGCCAATGATGTGCGCCGCCACGCACTCGTGAGCCGGATCATCCAAGCCTATGATAAGGATGCCGAGCGGACCAAAAATGATTGAGCTCGACTTGCGGATCGCCGCTGAGGCCTGGTCGAGCGCGATCCCAAACCTGACAGAAACATGCCAGCGCGCGCTTGATGCAGCGGCCACACAAATGGCGACGGACGGCGAGGTGAGCCTCCTCCTGACCGACGATGACGAAATCCAGGCGCTCAATCGCGATTGGCGCGATAAGGACAAGCCCACTGACGTTCTTTCCTTCCCGTCGACCGAAATGGACCGGCCGTTTTTAGGCGATATTGCCGTAAGCCTGGGGGTCACCCGCGGCGACGCTGAGACCAAACAGATCGCGCTTGATCAGCATCTGTCTCATTTGATCATTCATGGGCTGCTTCATCTTTTGGGACATGACCATAATGATGACACAGAGGCTGCTGAAATGGAGCGTTTAGAGATTGCTGCGCTTGCATCACTGGGCTGGCCTGATCCATATAAATAGGATGCGATTCGCACAAAGCAGGATCATTGAGGGAAATGTCTGAAGGACGAAAAGGCTTGTTTAGCCTGTTTAAAAAGAGCGACGCGGACGCTGATGCCGCTGACCCTGAAGCCCCGGACTCGGACGGCCCAATTGCGCCCTCACAAACCGAGATGCGTCTTCGCATCGCCGAGTTTGATAAAGCCCGCGTGGAAGACGTAATGATCCCGCGGGCGGAGATTATCGCGGTTGAACTCTCCACCAGCTTGGATGACCTGATCCAGTTCTACGCCAATGAGGCGCATTCCCGCCTGCCCGTCTATCGTGAGACTTTGGATGACCCTGTCGGCGTGGTGCATATCCGCGATGTGGTGACCGAAATTGCCCGCGCGAATGGCGGCGAGGCCGAGAAGGAAGACATGCCGCTGGAGCGCCTGCGCCGGGACATTCTCTTCGTTCCACCCTCCATGCCGCTGCCGGATCTGCTGGTCAAAATGCAAGCCTCACGCACCCATCTGGCTTTGGTTGTCGACGAATATGGCGGCACGGATGGCCTGGTCAGTCTTGAAGATCTGGTCGAGGAAATCGTTGGCGATATTGAAGACGAGCATGACGAAGACGTCGCCATGTTGGTCCGCCGCGGACGGCTGGCTTGGGAAGTCGATGCCCGAATGGAGACCGAAGACTTCGCCGAAGAAACCGGCCTTGAGCTTGAACTGGACGATCATGATGTCGACACGCTGGGCGGCGTCGCCTTTGCGCTGGCAGGCCGCGTGCCGCTGCGCGGGGAGGTTCTGCCGCATCCAACCGGCGTCGATCTCGAAATTCTCGACTCAGACGTCAGACGCATACATCGCTTGGTGGTTCGCCAGCCTGCTTCGGAGCCGAAACCATGATCGAACACGAAAACACGCGCAGTCACGGACTTCGCGTGGTGACGGCCCTGCACGAAGCTGTGGCGCGTACGCGCGGCATGACCGCGATGCTGTTCTCTGTCCTGCTCGGCGCTTTTTGCGCGCTGGGATTCGCGCCGTTTCACCTGACGCCCGCGCTGATCATCGCCTTTGTTGGCCTGATTTGGTTGCTCGATGGCGCACGCAGTCAGAAACGCTGGGGCCGCGCCATGTTCGCGCGGTCTTGGGCGTTTGCATTCGGCTATTTTCTCGTCGGCATGTATTGGACCGCTCTGCCTTTCTTGGTGGAGCCTGAAAAGCACGCCATTTTCATCTGGATGCCGCTCATCGCGCTGCCCGGCGGCATGGCGCTGATTTGGGGCGCGGCGTGTGCACTGGGTGGCGCATTCTGGTCGGCCTCACCGTCGCGCGTATTCATATTCGCGCTCTTCATGGGCGGCGCCGAGCTGATTCGCGGCACGCTGTTTGGCGGCTTCCCGTGGAACCTGCCGGGTACAACTTGGGCCCCTGGCGGCGCAATGTCTCAAGTCGCCTCGATTGGCGGGGTTTATTGGCTGACGCTGATGACGCTCTTCGTCGCCGCCTCTCCGGCCGCGCTCGTTGACACGCGCGATAGCAATAGCGTGCTCGGCCGCGCCTTCCCGGTTCTGATCGCCGTTGCACTGACCGGCTTTTCCTTTGCTTGGGGCTCGCAGCGCCTCGCCAATGATACGATCATGACCGAACGCTCTGTCCTTTTGATGGATGTCGGCGTCCCACAGGATGAAAAGTTCGAAGACCGCGGCGAACCGGTCCTCGCGCGCTATCTTCAGCTGCTCCAAGAGGTTCCAAGCGAGAATGGCGACATCGTCATCTGGCCAGAAGGGGCGCTGCCCTATGGCTTGCTGCCGCGCCCAAACTGGAATGATGGCAATGCGTTTGAGCTCGTATCTGCTTTCCTCGGCCGCCGCGCCCTGATTGCAGGCTCTGTCCGCTATGAGCCAGGCGAAACTGGCGCTGGTTACGACTATAATAGCCTGGTTCTGGTCTCAGGCGGCGCAAGTTCCGCCTCGCTTGCCGCCTTTTATGACAAGCATCGTTTGGTGCCGTTCGGCGAACTGCCCGCCACCAAGATCATCCCCTTTGGTGGGCAACTGTCTGGGGTGCTGCCCAAAGCGGTTCAACGGGTCGCCCAACAGGGGTTTGAGCCTGGAACCGAACCTGCCGTCTTGCTCAGCCAGGCCGTCGCGCCGCCCTTTATTCCGCTGATTTGCTATGAAAGCCTATTCCCGGAAGCGGTGCGCAAAGCGGCGCCTCAGCGTGAAGCCGCCGAATGGATCGTGGTCATCTCCAATGATGCTTGGTTTGGGGCGGGGCTTGGTCCGGCGCAGCATTATGCTCAGAATCGCTATCGCGCGATTGAAAGCGGCTTGCCTATGGCCAGGGTTGCGTCGCGCGGTATGACCGCCATGGTCGATGGCTATGGCCGAGAACTCGCGCGCGGCAATCCAGCCGCTGGAGACCCGTCAGGCTGGCGGTCTGCGGTTGTACGGACCGGTTTACCCGCACGCCTAGAAAACACGCCTTATCAACGGTTTGGCGAGACGTTTTACTGGTTGACACTGGTCTTATTTGGTGGATTAGCCTTTATCAGTTGGCGACGTTAGACTCAAAAAGTAGAATGCTGGATAAGAGTGGCGGATGTCGGAAAACAAAACACCTAGCGGAATTGATCGGATTGTTGGCCAGCGCCTTCGGTGGCGCCGCCGTGAGTTGAAACTCACGCAGGAACAACTTGGCGAGAAGCTCGGGCTGACCTTTCAACAGGTTCAAAAATACGAAAAAGGCGTCAATCGGATCTCGGCGGGACGGCTTTTTGAGATTGCCCAAGCACTTGGGATCATGATCACCTATTTCTACGAAGGCGTGGATGAGATGCTAGAAGCCTCTCCAGGCATGACTTTGCAGGAAGAGGAGCATCCGCCCGCTTTGCCTGTCATTGATGGTGAAGCCATGGAGCTGGTCAAAGCGTTCCAGCAAATTGATGACAAACTTCTGCGCCGCTCTTTGCTCGAAACCATCAGAGCTGCAGCGGCGACCAGCGACGCGTCCGCAGACGTTTAACCCGCCTATTTGCTGTGGCTTAGAGGCGACAGACGCTTCGCATTCGCACCTGCAACAAAAATCCAAGCTTGCTTTACCGCATCGCACAAGCAACTTTCTCCGTTTACTTGATTAAGGTTTCGACAGGAGCAGGTGGTGACGGACATCAAGACAATCGGTGTGGTTGGCGCCGGGCAGATGGGCAACGGGATCGCGCATGTCAGCGCTTTGGCCGGTTATGATGTGATCCTGAATGATATCTCGCAA
>JBCBDI010000081.1:0-10142 GCA_038529885.1 Pseudomonadota bacterium | reverse complement strand
CAAGCGTTGCCACCAGCGCTTGCGCGCCCGTCATCTAATTTTTCAAACAGGCGAGGCTGTCGATGAGCGCTGAAACGAAAGATCAAATGACGGGCGCGCAAGCGCTGGTGGCAACGCTTGCGGACAATGGCGTGGCCGCGTGTTTCGCCAATCCAGGAACCTCTGAGATGCATTTGGTCACGGCGCTAGATGGCGAACCGCGCATTCGTTCCGTGCTGTGTTTGTTTGAGGGCGTCGCCACCGGCGCAGCTGACGGCTATGCCCGCGTCTCTGGTATGCCCGCCATGACCTTGCTGCATCTTGGCGCCGGCTATCTCAATGCGGGCGCCAATATTCACAATGCCGGGCGCGCCAATACGCCCATGATCAATGTGATCGGCGATCATGCTGTGCCGCATCTTCATTATGATGCACCGTTGACCTCCGACATTATGGGGCTCGCGGCCCCGAACTCTCGCTGGATCAAATCCGCAGACAGCGTCGAAGAGACCGGCAAACTTGCGTCGGAGGCTTTCTCGGCGAGCTTCGGTCCGAAGCCTGGACCGGTTTCTCTTTTATTGCCCGCAGACAGCGCATGGCTCGAAGGCGGTCAGACGGGAGACGTGGTCACGCCGCCCAGCTTGGCAATTGTGAGCGATGACAAGATCGCCGCCGCCGCGGACGCCATCTTGGCGGCGCGCAAACCCATCTTGATCATCAATGGCACCGCGCTCACAGAAACAGGCCTCGCCGCCGCGGCGCGTTTGAAAGCCGCGGGTCTGCGGATCATGACGGATACATTCTATGGAAAGATGCGACGCGGCGCTGGCGTTTTTGCGCCGGAGCGGATGCCATACTTTGCCGAAGGCGCGATGGAGGATCTTGACGGGTCAGACCTGATGCTGCTGGCGGGGACATCCGCGCCGGTTGCGTTCTTCTCTTATCCGGGCAAGCCGAGCCTGCTCGTGCCCGAGGGCTGCGACGTGTTCGATCTCGGCGATGCCACGACTGACAGTGCTGCAACGCTTGCCGCGCTCGCTGACCATATGCAAGCGAATGACACCGCGCCGGCGCAAACCCTGATCCAGCCAGACGCTCCGACCGGCGAACTCACTGCCAAAGCGGTCGGTCAGAGCCTGGCGCGGCATCTGCCAGAGAATGCACTCGTCTCCGATGATGGCGTTTCAAACGGCTTGCTGTCTTATCTGCCAACCATGAATGCGCCGGCCCATGATTGGATGATGCTCACGGGCGGAGCGATCGGGCAGGGCATGCCGCTAGCACTCGGCGCTGCGATTGCGGCCCCCGATCGCAAAGTGATCTGTCTCTCTGGCGATGGCGCGGGCATGTACACCAATCAAGCGCTATGGAGCATGGCGCGCGAAGGCGCGGACGTCACCACGATTGTCTTCGTCAATCACTCCTACCGTATTTTGAACATTGAGCTCTATCGCACCGGCGCCGGTAATCCAGGGCCGACCGCCAGAGACATGTTGTCGATTGGCGGACCGGATATTGATTGGGTTGCTCTCTCGACCAGCATGGGCGTGCCCGCGGTCGAAGCGACGACAGCAGAAGACTTTGACACAGCCCTCGCCGAAGCGATCGCGGCAGACGGACCTCGCCTGATTGCCGCCGTGGTGCCGGGCTAGACTAGCCGAATCAATTTTTTCGCCCGCTTTATGGCTAACGCGTTTTACACGATTTGAGCCCGGTTTTGGCCAGAACACCGGATATTCCCGCGACTCGTTAACAGCGGGGCGGCTCCACGTTAACGCACTGCCTATTTGGCGCTGTCAGCATTAACCTTAATGCAAATCCTGTCCGGCACATTCACCCCTGTCACCGAGGAATTGGGGACAATGATGGTGGGTGTCCCGAGACCTGGAAAACCAGGATCGGGCACCTCTCGAAACGAGAGAGGAAAAGAAGATGCCTTATTCAGATATGGCAACCGATATTGCGCCAGAGACCGGCTTAGACGCCGCGACTGCGACTGGCGAAGAATTGTACCGTGTAGGCCTGGCTTATTCAGAAGGCGTCGATTGCGACCAAGATCTGATTGCCGCGCACAAATGGTTCAATTTGGCTGTGCTCAAAGGCTGTGATGACGCAAAGATTTGCCGTCAGGAAATGGCTGACCTGCTCGACAAAGAAGACATCAAGTCTGCTCTGGCGGCTGCACGCGCTTGGTTGCAACTGGCGAACTAATAGTCCGGTAGCCCGCGAAAGCTGGCAAACATCTCCGTGCCCTCGAATTGAGGGTTAGGACAGGGCGTTGAGTCGACGTCGGTCTCAGTCCGGCAAGTCAGATCCATGACGCGAACTGTCAGCTCTGAACAGGGCAGAGGATACGGATCGAACATATTCAGTTCAGATGTCGTCAGCGCAATGCCGCTGCCATCCTCATTATTCAAGCTCGCGCCTGTGCCGGTAATGCTTTGATCGACGACTTCATAATTTGCGTTGATCAGAATGAACTCTTCGTCGGTCCGCAAAGCATATTGAATGTTTGGATTGCACTGACCTGGCTCAAGGTTCGGGTTTGCTTCGAAGCGGACCCATAAAGTGTCCTCGCCGAGCTCGGCATAAGGGTCGGCCACTTCCGGTTCACCGCCGCAGGCCGCAATCAGGCCGGTCGCCATTGCGATGCTTAAGAGTTCTCGTTTCATCATTCCCCCTCGGCTTTTAAATTAGCTCTCATTGTAGCGATAGCCGACCCCGTAAAGGGTCTCGATCGCATCGAATTCTTTGTCGCTTTCGCGGAACTTTTTACGCAGGCGCTTAATGTGGCTGTCAATGGTGCGGTCATCGACATAGATCTGATCATCATAAGCCGCGTCCATCAAATTGTCGCGGGACTTCACATATCCTGGGCGTTGCGCCAGGGCTTGAAGGATCAGGAATTCCGTAACGGTGAGACGCACCGGATGACCATCCCAAGAACAAGAATGCCGGTTCGGGTCTAAGGTAAGGCGGCCGCGAACAATCGGCTTCACGTCGCCTTCTTCTGGCGCAGAGTCGGCTGAACGAGAGCGGCGCAGAACGGCTTTGACCCGCTCAGACAAAAGCCTGTTCGAGCACGGCTTACGGACAAAATCATCAGCGCCAATATTGAAGCCGATCACTTCATCAATCTCTTCGTCTTTCGAGGTCAAAAAGATGACCGGTAGTTCGGACGTTTGGCGCAGCCGTTTAAGCAGTTCCATGCCATCCATTTTCGGCATTTTGACATCAAGGATGGCGAGATCTGGCGGGCTGTCTGTCAGCGCACCGAGCGCCGTGAGCCCATCATGATACGTGCGAACTTGATAGCCTTCGGCCTCAAAGAACATTTTCAAAGAGGCGACGATATTTTCGTCATCATCTACAAGTGCAAGTGTCGTCATGGTCCAGCCCTTTGCTTCCAAACCCGTCTTTAAGAGCAAGGTTTAATCTGGCGGCTGTTGAACCACGGTTCGATTGCCGCAGGAAGCCCCGGCTCTTACGAATATGCACTGTTACGGAGATTTTAGGCGCAGTTTTGCGTGGATTGAGGCAATTTTGCGTTGTGTTTCAGCACTATGCTGACATGGAGCGTGGTTTGCGTGCTGGTTTCGGCACCGGTTTGGCACCAAAGGTCACGCACTGATGCTTGCCCGCATTCTTCGCTTGATACAGCGCTTTGTCGGCGAGACTGAGCACTTTGCTCGGCGATGCCGCATGGGTTGGATAACGCGCATGACCGATTGAGGCCGAGCAGCGCAGGACCGTTTTATCCCAGAGATAGGGACGGCTAATAATATCGATCAGATATTCAGCATATTTGCGAATGCTGCCCATCGTGCCGTCGACATTTTCCAGCAGAATGACAAACTCGTCGCCGCCAAGACGGACCAACAGATCTTCATCATCGGTGACTTCCCGCAGGCGCTCAGACATGGCTTTGATCAAATAGTCGCCAGCATTGTGCCCGTACGTGTCGTTGACGGCTTTAAAGCCATCCAAGTCGATCAGGAGCAGGTCAAACGACTCCCCCTCTTGCAGGCTTTCAAAACGCTGCTGCAGGCGGATGCGATTACCGAGGCCGGAGAGGCTGTCATGTGCCGCAAGATGAGATTGATACTCGACCAGTTCCAGAAGCTGGCGGTTCACCTTTTCACTTTGGTGCACCATCGTCACCGCGGCGCCGCCACAGCCCAGGATGGCGATCATGATGATAAAGGCAGAGAGCAGTAAGTCCTGACGCGGGTCGATCACGAAGGCCGGCAGGACTTGCCCATTATGCGCGAGCGCTGCAATTCCGATCACGACTAAGAGGTTCAGCGCGGTGAACAGGATCGTGTCTCGCGCGCTGAGCAGAATGGCGGCAATTACCGGCAGGATCGGCAAGATCCCAATGTGATAGCCGGTCACGCCGCCAGCAAATCCGATTTCCACCCACATCAGGGCCGAGAAAGCGAGCAGCAAAACCCGCATGAGGGGTTGCGGACGATCGTGCCAGAGAGCCGCGTTTAGGCCCATCACACAGAATATGGTCCCGACCACGCCGGTTGCGATATTCAGCCAGCCGGTGGTCTCGAGACCGAGCTCAAAGACCTGCAGGGCGGTATAGGAAAGCGTGGTGATCAGACCGAAAAAGCAGACGAACAGCATCCGTCGACGCTGGATATCCTCCGTCGACAAAATAAAGCTACCATCGTCTCGGACCACTTTCGTGTTCGGCGACATGGCTCTTAGAGTGACAAAAAATCGTTTCACTAGATCCGCCTTATACTGGCGTCACTTATAAAGGTGAGGCGATAACTTAAGGTTGATCAATTCTTCAAATTTTATCGAATTCGTTCGATATTTTATGAATAAGATCAAGGCACAGCCTTGACGGCAGGTATTTGATCGCGTACCCGCCGCCGCATGAAAACAAGATTGCATCACTATCATCATTTGACCTGACGCGTCCGAACGAGGCGCGAATAATCTCGGTGCGCCTTTTTGTTTTCAAATCTCAAATTCGATTAGAAGCCAGAAGGTCCGCCGATCCGACATTGCCGGGTTGTGAAGACTTTTCTGCCCGGCATCCAAAGCTTCACACAAAGTGCGGCTTCGTCTATGCGAACCGCGACCTAAGACAAAGGCCTGGCTATGGGCAAAAAGAAGACACCGAAACCGATCGATCTGGCTCGAAAACCGCGCGGTTTTCCGGATAAGCGAGAAGCGCTGATACATGCCGAACAAGAGATGATCGAGAAGATCACCGGCGTCTATCGACGTTGGGGCTTTGAAGGGCTCGACACAGGTGCGTTTGAGTTTGCTGACGCCCTTGGCAAATTCTTGCCCGATCAAGATCGGCCAAATGCCGGCGTGTTCGCCCTGCAAGATGATGATGAGCAGTGGATGAGCCTGCGCTATGATCTGACTGCGCCGCTGGCGCGGTTCGCGGCAGAAAATTGGCAGACCCTGCCCAAGCCGTTTCGTCGCTATGCGGCTGGACCGGTCTGGCGCAACGAGAAACCGGGACCTGGCCGCTTCCGTGAGTTCTTGCAATGCGATGCCGATACGATTGGTGCCGCGGGCGCGCATGCCGACGCGGAAATGATCGCTATGGCGGCAGAAGCCATGCGCGCCGCTGGCGCGGAAACGGGCGAGTTCACCATCCGCGTGAATACGCGGCGTCTGTTAAACGCGGTCCTGAATGGAGTAGGCGCCACCGATGAAACCGCCCGTCTGACGATTTTGCGAGCGCTCGATAAATTGGATAAGTTTGGCGTCAGCGGCGTCGCCGACTTGCTCGGCGCGGGACGCATGGATGAAAGCGGCGACTTTACCAAAGGCGCAGGCTTGGATGCGGCGGCAGTTAAAAGCGTGCTGGCCTTCGCCGAAGCTGGCCGGAAGACGCGGGGCGAGACGCTGGAAGCGCTCGGCGCAGCCGTTGGCACAAGCGAGGAAGGCTTGGCCGGTCTTGCTGAACTCGACGCCATCACGCGGGCCTTGGAAGCGCTTGGCGCCCCGGAACCCGATGTCACATTCGATCCATCTGTCGTGCGCGGGCTCGAATATTATACCGGGCCGGTTTACGAGGCCGAGCTTCTCAAAGACACGGTTGATGAAGACGGCAACACGGTGCGGATCGGCTCTGTCGGTGGCGGCGGGCGGTATGATGATCTCATCGCACGCTTCACCGGCGAACGCATTCCCGGCACCGGCTTCTCGGTTGGCATTAGCCGCCTGGCGGCCGCCTTCTCGATCAGCGGCGCGATTGATCAACTGAATGGTCCGGTCGTGATCCTCAACATGGATCGGGAAGACCCCAGCGAAGCGCTGAAACTGGCCACAGAGTTGCGCGCAGCGGGTATTCGAGCCGAGGCCTATATGGGCAGCTCTGGTATGCGCCCGCAGATGAAATATGCGGACCGCCGCAGCGCCCCAGCGGTCATCATGGTCGGCACGGATGAGCTTGAGCAAGGCGTGGTCACCATCAAAGACTTGAAAGAAGGTGCCCGCCAAGCCGCCGCGATTGAGAGCAACCAAGAATATCGCGAAGCCCGGCCTGGTCAGTTCCAAGCGCCGCGCGGGGAGATGATCGCGCGCATTCAAGAAATCTTGGAGGCGGACCAATGAGCCCGGCAGACAAAGCGTTTGAAGCCATCGCCGCGCGCGGCGGTGATCTCGTCAACCCGCCCGTAACGATCGAGGCCTCGGTTCCGTTGGAGCTTTCCGGCGAAGTGGTGCGCAATCGAATCTGCACCTTCGTCGATGCCGAAGGAAAGGAATGGGCGCTGCGTCCAGATCTGACTTTACCCGTGGCGCAATCTGAAATCGCGGCGCGCGCGAATGGTGCGACGCAAGAAACCATCAGGCGCTATCGCGGACCGGTTTTCCGCCTGCCTGCGCTTGCGACCGAGCCTGTCGAGTATGAGCAAATCGGATTGGAGCGATTTGGCTCCGCGCGCGGCGTCGAAGAAGATATTTGGATCTTTGAAACCCTAGCGGAAGCCAGCATGGCGGCGGGCGTAAAATCCGGCGCCGCGACCTTTGGCGACTTGTCCGTGTTCCCGGCTTTCGTCGATGCGCTTGGTCTTGAAACCGATATTGCAGCTGGCCTGAAACGCGCCTTCCGCCAAGAAGGCGGCGTGCGCGCCTATCTGAAAGGGACGGATCGAACACAAGGCGGCATCACCTCCCGGCTGCAGGGTATGAGCCAGCAAGAGGTTGGGGCTTTTGTCGATGATATTTTCGCCATGACCGGCGTGCAGCCGGTCGGTGAGCGCTCCGCAGACGAAATTGTCGAACGCCTCTATCAACGCGCCAGTGCATCGGACGTCACGCTGACCGATGATCAGTCTCAACTCTTGGACGATGTGCTGTCACTCGATGCGCCCATTGGCGAGGCGGCTCAAATTCTAAAAGACCTGGCAGCCAGCGTTGGTCTAACAGTTTTGGCGGACAAGTTGAGCCGGTTTGAAGAGCGCATGGCGCGGCTCTCAAGCACTGAATTTTCTAGGCTCATAAAAGGCGCGCGCTTTGCCACTCAATTCGGGCGACGCTTCACATATTATGATGGCTTCGTCTTTGAGATCGCTCCGGATGAAAGCGCAGACGGCAAGAAGCGCCCCTTCGCAGCCGGCGGTCGCTATGATGCGCTTCTGTCAGATCTGTCGGGCGGCGCTGTCTCCGCCACTGCGATTGGCGGCATTGTCAGCCCTCACAGATTATCCGGCGCGGAAGGAGTGTCCCAATGACCCGGCTCTCAATTGCCATTCCGTCGAAAGGCCGACTCAAAGAGAAGTCTGAAGAGTGGCTCTCCAAAAGTGGATTCAAACTCCGTCAAAAAGGCGGCGGGCGCGGCTATAGCGCTGAGCTTAGCGGGCTGAGCGATGTTGATGTCATGCTCTTATCCGCGCGCGAGATCGCTGAAGGCCTGATCTCGGGTCAAATCCATATCGGGATTACCGGTGAAGATCTTCTGCACGATCTGTCCGCTGACGTGGACCGGGATGTCTCTGTGCTGAGGCGTCTAGGGTTTGGCGGCGCAGATGTGATTGTTGCGGTTCCGCAGGCTTGGCTCGACGTTGACACGATGGCGGACCTTGAAGCCGCAGGCGCACTGTTCCGTGAACGCCACGGGCGGCGCATGCGCGTGGCGACCAAATATTTGCGGCTGACGCGGAAATTCTTTTCTCAGTCTGCGGTGGGCGAATATCGTTTGGTTGAAAGTGCGGGCGCGACCGAAGCGGCCCCAGCGGCCGGCTCAGCTGAGGTGATTGTCGACATCACATCCACTGGCGCAACGCTGAAAGCCAATGATCTTAAAATCCTCAAGGACGGCATCATTCTGAAAAGTGAAGCGGCTTTGTCGGGCTCACTCAATGCAGACTGGAGCGAAGAGGCGCGCGCAGCCTTGCGTGTCTTGCTCGACGGCGTGGAAGCGACCGCCAAAGCCAAGACGCTTGCCCGCTTGGAATTTTCCGAACCCTTATCGCAAGACGACCTCACCAAACACGGTCTGGATTCCTTGTCGGATCGGGCTGCTTTGTGTCCAGCAAAAGAGGCCAGAACGGTCGCGCGTGCCTTGGCGCAATCGGGGGCAGGAATGGTCGCAATTACAACTATCGATCAAGTGTATTTGCAACAGAACGAAGTTTTCGAAAAATTTGTTAAGAACGTGTCACAAATGGGTTGACGCCCTGCGACATTGTGGCAATACAGGTCTTGCAAGTTTCTGGGAGGAAACGCTGCAATCACTTTTCGGGCGTGACCTTTCGGTCGCGCCTTTTTCTTTTCCGCAAACCTCACAAAGAAAAACGACCCCCAAAAGGGAGCCGCCAAGATGATTGGAGTGAGAGTTATCAACATGACGGCGCTCAAGGGGAGAGAGGGGTTTTGAAACCGTCATGTCATTTATTATTGAAAAACAATAACAGTTTATCGATTTTCGTCAAGGAAAAAGCCCAAAAATTCGATCTGAAAATTTTGTAAGGAAAATTTGTTCGCCGATTCCCAGTTCTAAGACATGAGTATGTCACAATTGTAGCACGAGTCGCCGAAATATGCCCTGTTCAGGTCTATTGTTGACTTTCCAACTAACCCTCGCCAAGCGTGCGCGCAGGACAAAACAGTTCAATAAATTCGTCAGACAGGAGAATCATATGTCCGATCCACGTCAGCACATCATGCCGGTTTACCGTCCTCCGGAAGAAGCGTTTGAGCGTGGAGAAGGCGTCCGACTGATCACCGAAGAAGGAAAGTCGTATCTCGACTTTGTCGCCGGGATCGCGGTTAGCGCGCTTGGACATTCTCATCCGGCCATGGTTGAGGCTTTGCAAGGACAAGCGGCAAAGCTGTGGCACACCTCTAATATGTTCCGTGTACCGGCGGGCGAAGAGCTCGCGCGTAAAATGTGTGAGCGCCTGCCATTCGCCGACCGGGTCTTTTTTACCAATTCCGGAACCGAAGCGATCGAATGCGCGATCAAGACGGCTCGGAAATATCAGTGGGCGAAAGGCGATGAAGATCGCTATGAGATCGTCACCTTTAGCGGCGCGTTCCACGGTCGTTCGCTGGGGGCGATTAATGCCGGGGGGAACCCGAAATATCTCGAAGGCTTTGGCCCCGCTTTGCCAGGCTTCACGCAAGTTGAATTTGGCGATCATGACGCGCTCGATAAAGCGGTTACCGAAAAGACCGCAGCGGTCATGGTCGAGCCCGTCCAGGGCGAAGGCGGTGTGCGGGCGATCCCAGAATCTTGCCTGCAAGACATCCGCAAGCTTTGTGATGAGCGCGGCGCCCTCTTGATCTATGATGAGGTGCAATGCGGCATGGGCCGGACGGGCCAACTCTTCGCCCACGAATGGGCGACCGACGCGGAGCCCGACATCATGTGTGTGGCCAAAGGCGTCGGCGGCGGTTTCCCATTTGGTGCATGCTTGACGAGCGAAGCCACGGGCAGCGTGATGCAGCCTGGCAGCCACGGCTCCACCTATGGCGGCAACCCGCTCGCTATGGCGGTTGGCAATGTGGTCTGGGACATTATCGCGGACGATGAATTCTTGGCGCAGGTACGCCGCGTGGCTGGCACGGTGGCGCAAGGCCTGAAGTCGCTCGCCGATAGCCACCCGGACAAAGTCGAGGGCGTAACCGGCAAAGGCTTACTGATTGGCTTGCAATTAAAGGCCTTGCCGAAGCCG
>JBCBDI010000080.1:0-10407 GCA_038529885.1 Pseudomonadota bacterium | reverse complement strand
TTGCGCTCATGATACTCGACCTCGCGGCGAATATAGCTGAATGACAATTGTCCTTTGCCCCGCTGGATGGACACGCCAGCTTGGATGTCGCCCACTGTAACTTTGTCGCGCAAGGCCATCTCACCACTGGCGACGCCGCCAGCTTGATCCGGCTCCCAGACCAGGGCTTCGCCATCAGCACCTGCGAACAGATACCAAGCCGAGGCCGGTCCTTCTTCCCCGCGTTTGTCGAAATTCTGACCAATCCGGACTTCACCCCCGAAGCGGCGAGACGCATAAGGCCCGTCGCGGGTGATCTCGACACGCGGCGCAATGCCGACATCGAAGCCAAATCCGGTTTGTTCAGAAAGCGCGGAGAAAGACAGCTCAGCGCTCAATTGTTTTTGCTCGCGTGGCACAGGTGACAGGCTGGCGCTGGTGCGCGTTGCAGCGAGGTCTGTCAAAATCGTGCTCGAATAAAGTCGGCGATTGTTTCTCAGCTTCGCCGCATCAGGCCCAAAGCTCAGATCGGTATCTTTAGAGAGTTGATATCCAAAGTGCCGGGTTGTTTCTGTTTGAGAAAAGGATCCGGAATATACCAAATTCACCGGGGCAGAGCTTGGCTTATCTATGGAACGGCTGGCCGCAATTATGGTGGCATTGTCGATGACAACGCCTTGATTTGGCTGCGCATGTGCACATGTGTGACACGCCATCGCCGTAAGCATTGATGCACTCGCAACAATCATCTTTCCCACGCCTCTCATCATGTCAGGCTCCAATCTACCCCCGGAGCGTGACCTGTGATCCTTACCTTAGCATGAACGAATCGCGGGTGCGACTCCGCCCAAACCCGTACTTATTAATCATTGGGACTTCACAGAAATGTGAACGCTCCCGTATTTGCTAGCGATTCAGGCCGAAAAAGACCCGTGAAACTAAGTTAACGCCCATGACTAATTTTTTTATCTTTTTCCAAGACTGGGCCCTTTTTTGGGCAAACCAAGCGAAATGAGCGATCAAATTGCCTGCAATTAAGGCGTTATTTTCCGGACTTTCGCTGTGCGATTCCGCACGATTACCAATAAAAACCCCGCCAGCTCAGGCGGGGCTTTTGATGAGTCTTTGAGAAACCTACTGACAGGCGAGGCATTCATCATAGTCTGTGTTTGGCACGTCCATGCCAGACAGACTTGCTTCTTTTTCATCTGCACCGGCGAAACTTGCGCGCTGAACCGACTTAGAGCGGCAATAATAGAGCGACTTCACGCCTTTTTCCCAGGCCGTCCAATGCAGCATGTGAAGGTCCCACTTATTGATATCAGCCGGTAGGAACACATTCAGAGATTGCGCCTGGCAGATATAAGGCGTGCGGTCGGCTGCATGCTCAATGATCCAACGCTGGTCGATCTCGAACGCCGTCTTAAAGGTCGACTTCTCGTGCTCATCCAAGCAATCAAGGTGCTGAACAGAGCCTTCATGCTCCAGGATAGAGGTCCAAACCGCATCTGTGTTCTGACCTTTGTCCTCCAGCAGGCGCTCAAGATACTTATTCTTGACCGTGAACGAACCGGACAGCGTTTTGTGCGTGTAGACATTGGCTGGGACCGGTTCGATGCCCGCGCTGGTGCCGCCGCAAATGATGGAGATGGACGCCGTTGGAGCGACCGCCATTTTGTGGCTGAAACGGGCCATCATGCCAGCTTCGGCAGCGTCTTCGCAGGCACCACGCTCTTTGGCGAGCTTTACAGAGGCCGCATCTGCGCCCTGGCGAATATGCTTGAACAGTTTCTCGTTCCAAACCTTCGCCATCGCGCTTTCCATAGGCAGGTTGAGCGATTGCAAGAAAGAGTGGAAGCCCATCAGGCCGAGACCAACAGAGCGCTCGCGCGTCGCAGAATACACGGCCCGCGCCATTTCCGGCGGCGCACGATCAATGAAGTCCTGCAGAACATTGTCGAGGAAGCGATAGACATCCTCAAGGAAGTTCTCGTCTTTGCTCCACTCGAAATATTTCTCAGCATTGATCGAAGACAGGCAGCACACCGCGGTGCGGTCTTCGCCTTTATGGTCGATGCCGGTGGGCAGCGTGATCTCAGAACAAAGATTAGACTGTGTCACCTTGAGGCCGAGCTGACGCTGGTGCGCTGGCATGGCGTTGTTCACCGTGTCAGTGAACAGCAAGTAAGGCTCGCCGGTTTGAATGCGCAGCTCGAGGATCTTCTGCCAGATCTTACGAGCGTTGACTTTACGGAGCGGCTCACCGGTCTTTGGAGACAGCAAGTCGAACTCTTCATCATTTTTGACCGCTTCCATGAAGGCATCGGTGATGTTGATGCCATGGTGCAGGTTCAAAGACTTACGGTTGAAGTCGCCAGACGGTTTGCGCACTTCCAGGAATTCTTCGATTTCCGGATGGTGGACGTCCAAATAGCAGGCCGCCGAGCCGCGGCGCAGTGAGCCTTGGCTAATCGCGAGGGTCAGGGAATCCATGACGCGAATGAACGGAATGATGCCGCTGGTTTGACCGGAGCGACCAACTTTCTCGCCGATTGAACGGACATTGCCCCAATAGGTGCCGATGCCGCCGCCATTAGACGCAAGCCAGACATTCTCAGTCCAGGTGCCAACAATATCGTCCAGGCTGTCGCCAACTTGGTTCAAGAAGCACGAGATTGGCAGACCACGGTCCGCGCCGCCATTTGAAAGGACAGGCGTCGCCGGCATGAACCAAAGCTTCGACATATAGTCATAAAGACGCTGCGCATGGTCGGCATCATCGGCAAAAGCCTCAGAGACCCGCGCGAACATATCTTGATAAGACTCACCCGGCAACAAATAGCGATCTTCGAGCGTCACTTTGCCGAACTCGGTCAGCAAATCATCGCGCGTTCGATCTATCGTAATATTTGGCACGACTCGCAGGTCTGGAGCGCCGGCTTGCGCTTCCTGATTTTTTGCCTCTTGAGCGAGTGTCGCGTTGCTTGTGCCTGCCATGCTAGTCTTACCCCTTGCATAAGTCCCAATGTATATAGGGATTTCCCTGAAAACCGCCATATACGGTGTTTCAAATCAGCCCTCACACAACATATAGTGCCTACAAGGTTAATGCGAGGTCAACAGGCTCCGTCTCAAAAACGTCATTTTGGCGGTGGATAAGTGGTTAATAGCTGGTTAATTCATTTCGTCCGAGCCCATCATAATTAGGGGTTTGAGGCGACTGTATTTTTCTAAAAAAATTTTGCGCCAGAATGGCTTGAAAATTTTTCCGAATACGGCGTGCCGGAGTACGGTTTCGAAACGAATCAACGAGCCCTAGAATTTCGACTCGAAAATGCGACTCACCTACTAGATCTAGTAGCCGCACTGTCTCACGCATTTGTCCCTGCAGCTCAAATTTCGAGACTTTCACAGCTCGCCGCAAGCATCTGCTTTACGCACCGGGCGCGCCTCCTTACAAGTTCGGGTCAATCGTCTTTGAGGGCTGACGAGGAGCCGCTAATGCGCATCATGATTGTGACCGACGCCTGGGAACCACAGGTGAATGGTGTTGTGCGGACCATGCAGCGGGTGATCGCCGAGCTTACTGAAGAAGGCCATGAATTCGACATCGTGCATCCCGGCGATGGCTTTAACACGATGCCGCTGCCGACTTATCCCGAAATCAAACTCGCTTTGTTTGCCGAGCGCCGGATCAAAGAGCGCTTCGAAGCGTTTGAGCCGCACGCCGTCCATATTGTCACCGAAGGCACGCTCGGCATGGCCGGTCGGAAAATGTGTTTGAAAATGAAGCACCCATTTTCGACGGCCTATCACACGCGCTTCCCAGAATATGTCTCAGCCCGAATGCCAATCCCGACCAGCGCCGGCTACAGTTTCGTGCGCTGGTTTCACAAATATTCCGGCAAAGTCATGGTGCCAACGCCGAGCATGGTGGAGGAATTACAAGAAAAGCGCTTCATCAATCTGGTCGCCTGGACCCGCGGCGTGGACACCGAACTCTTCCATCCCGATCGACGCATTGAAGACGGCGCCGCAAATGACCCTTTCGAAGGCTTGCCGCGTCCCATCTTTCTCAATGTGGGCCGCGTCGCTGTCGAAAAGAATATTGAAGCTTTCGTTGAGTTGGACTTGCCAGGTTCAAAAGTCGTAGTCGGCGACGGGCCAGCGCTTGAGACGCTCAAAAAGAAATATCCAAACGTACATTTTCTCGGCGCGCGCTTCGGAGAAGACCTCGCCACCTATTATGCGAGCGCAGATGTCTTCGTCTTTCCGAGCCTGACCGATACGTTCGGCCTTGTGGTCTTAGAAGCCATGTCCTCCGGCACGCCGGTTGCGGCCTTCAATGCGACGGGCCCTAAAGATGTCATCCCGGGTTCAAATGCAGGCACGATTACAGAGATTGGCGGCGATCTCGCGGCGGGTGCCAAAGCCTGCCTCGATTTGGAACGCGCCACCTGCCGTTCTTATGCAGAAGGCTATAGCTGGAAATCCGTCGCTCACGCCTTCTTGGAAAACCTGCAGCCTTTACCGACACCCGAGCGACGCCGCTTCTGGCAAAAGCTCCGGCGCAAGAAGAAAACCTGGATCGACTGGGAACAATTTACCGACTGGATGAACCAGGACGACAAACAAAAACAGGATAAGCCATGAGCTGGGACCTTGGATTCACGCTGATCAATGCCTCCGTCATTCCGGCCTGGGCTCTACTGCTGGTCTTGCCAAAGTCGCCAATCACCAAGGCGCTCGTCCATTCCATGTTTTGGCCGGTGCTCTTGGGGGCAGTGTATGGAACGCTCCTCATCGGGGCCATGTTCTTCGGCCTCTCAGACCCCGAGGCCGGGTTCTCATTCACTGGCGTGCAAGCGCTTTTTGATCATCCAAATGGCGTGCTGATTGGGTGGAGCCATTATCTTGTCTTCGATCTTTTCGTTGGTGCCTGGATCGCTCGGGATGCGCAGCGCCGCGAGATTTCTCACCTCACAACTGTGCCCTGCCTCTTAGGTGCCTTCTTGTTCGGCCCGGTCGGCTTGCTGCTTTACGCGATCATTCGATTCGTATCGGGCAAAGGATTCGGTCTAACAGAGACCTAATCGTTCAGCTTTTCTCCTCAGACGTGTAGCCTCGCTGAAGTGACAGCGTAATCAGGTGCGCTGCGCGCCTGCGCCACGCTGGACGGGCATCAATCTTGCGTCTAAAGACGCGTCGAAAATCAGTCTCTTGGCAATAAAGGTTCTCCCATGGCACTTCGCGTCGCAATTAATGGCTTTGGCCGCATCGGTCGTTTGGTCCTTCGCTCTATCATCGAACATGACCGCAAGGACATCGAAGTCGTCGCGATCAACGATCTCGGCCCGGTCGAAACCAATGCTCACCTGCTCCAGTACGATACGGTGCACGGCAAGCTGAACGAAGACGTTTCTGTCGATGGCGATACAATCCGCGTCGGCAACCGCGCCTTTAAGTGCACAGCCATCCGCAACCCGGCGGAACTGCCACATGGCGACATGGGCGTCGACATTGCGTTCGAATGTACCGGCATCTTTGCCTCTAAGGAAAAAGCCGCGGCGCACCTCGAAGCCGGTGCCAAGCGCGTTCTGGTCTCCGCCCCCGCTGGCGGCGCCGACAAAACCATCGTTTACGGTGTGAACCATGAAACGCTGAGCGCGGACGACTTGGTCGTCTCGAACGCGTCTTGCACCACCAATTGCTTATCACCTGTCGCGAAAGTGCTGAACGACACCGTTGGCATCGAGCGCGGTTATATGACCACCGTTCACGCCTATACGGGCGACCAGCCAACGCTCGACCGCATGCACAAAGACCTTTACCGCGCCCGTGCCGCGGCAAGCTCTATGATCCCAACCTCGACAGGCGCTGCGAAAGCTGTCGGTCTGGTTTTGCCAGAGCTTGAAGGCAAGCTGAACGGCTCTGCGGTTCGCGTTCCAACACCAAACGTTTCAATGATCGACCTGGTCTTTGATGCCGGACGCGCAACTTCCGTCGAAGAAGTCAACGCCGCGATCAAAGCGGCCGCTGAAGGCCCAATGAAAGGCGTGCTTGGCTATTCCGAAAAGCCGCTCGTGTCTGCAGACTTCAATCACGACCCGCACAGCTCAACCTTCGCAGCTGAAGGCACCAACGTCACCGACGGCACTTTGGTGCGCGTGCTGAGCTGGTACGATAATGAGTGGGGTTTCGCGACCCGTATGAGCGACACCGCTCTGTACATGGCGAAATTCCTGTAAGGCACACGACCGATGGGCAGCTTCAAGACTCTCGACGATATGGACCTCGCCGGGAAGGCGGTCCTCACGCGGATCGACATTAATGTGCCGGTTGAAAGCGGGCGCGTCACCGACACGACTCGGATCGACAAAGTGGCGCCGACCATTTTGAAGATCCTCGAAAAGGGCGGCAAGCCGGTCTTGCTCGCCCATTTCGGTCGCCCGAAGGGACAGCCCAATCCGGACATGTCGCTGCGGATCACCGTGCCATCCTTGGAAGCGGCTCTGGGCAAACCGGTCACATTTATCGAACGACCAGACCGCGGCGCGATTGATGCAGCTGCAGATGATGCCGTGATCCTGGTTGAGAATACGCGCTTCACGCCAATGGAAGAGAAGAGCGATCCTCAAATGGCGCAATTCCTCGCGTCTCTGGGCGATGTCTATTGCAACGATGCCTTCTCAGCCGCGCACCGCGCGCATGCTTCAACTGAAGGCGTTGCCCGTTTGCTTCCCGCTTGTGCGGGACTGCTCATGCAGGCCGAACTCGATGCTCTAGATGCGGCGCTTGGCACACCCAACCGTCCGGTTCTGGCCGTCGTCGGCGGCGCCAAGGTGAGCTCTAAGATCGATCTTTTGAAGAACCTGGTCTCGAAAGTCGACGCGCTCGCGATTGGCGGCGGCATGGCCAACACGTTCCTCGCTGCACGCGGCTATAGCGTCGGCAAATCGCTGTGCGAGCATGACCTGACCGATACGGCGAAAGAAATCGAAGCCAATGCCAAGGCGGCAGGCTGCGATATCTTGCTGCCTATGGATGTCGTCGTGGCGAAAGACTTCGCTGCAAACGCCCCGCATCGGACATGCGGACTGGATGAAGTCGCCGACGATGAAATGATTTTGGATGCCGGCCCGCAAACGGTTGCGATTCTCGCCTCAGCCTTGGATGTCGCCAATACGCTGGTCTGGAACGGCCCCCTTGGCGCATTCGAGATGGAACCGTTTGACAAAGCGACCGTCCAAGCTGCTCAAGCGGCAGGCACACGCTGCAAATCAGGCGCCTTGGTTGCGGTTGCAGGTGGCGGTGACACGGTTGCCGCGCTTAACCACGCCAATGTGGCCCAAGACTTTACGCATATTTCCACCGCTGGTGGCGCATTTCTTGAATGGATGGAGGGCAAGCCCCTCCCCGGGGTCGAGGCGCTGAAAGGCCAATAAATGTACCGCTCTTTTTCCTCCCGCTGGTCGATGAAAATCGCAGCGGGATGGGGGGCAAAAAAGACAGCGGTGTCAGATTTCAACTTAAACACACATGACCGGGCTGGAAGCAAAACGCTTCGAGCCCTTTTTCTATCTTGAGAGGGACTTTAGATGGGTAATCCACAAATGACGCAACAAGCCGCACAGAAAGCGGGGTTCGTCGCTGCTCTAGACCAGTCTGGGGGCTCAACGCCAAAAGCGCTGAAAGCCTATGGCGTGAATGATGACGCTTGGTCCAGCGATGAAGAAATGTTTGGCCTGATCCACGACATGCGGGCCCGCATCGTTAAATCACCTGCTTTTACCGGCGACAAAGTGATGGGCGCGATCCTGTTCGAGCGGACTATGGATGGCGAGATTGATGGTATTCCAACCGCGCAATACCTCTGGGAAAAACGCGAAGTCGTCCCGTTCTTGAAAGTCGACAAAGGCCTTGCACCCGAAGACAATGGCGTTCAGCTGATGAACCCGATGCCTGAGCTTGATGCGCTGCTCACACGCGCTGTCTCGAAAGGCATTTTCGGAACCAAAATGCGTTCTGTCATTCATGCGGCGAACGCTGAAGGCATTGCGGCCATTGTCGCGCAACAGTTCGAAGTGGGCCGTCAGATCCTCGGCCATGGTCTGGTGCCGATCATTGAGCCAGAAGTGACCATCACAATCTCTGATAAAGCCGAAGCCGAAGATATTCTGCTCGCCGAGATCACCAAACAGCTCGAGACCGTTCCAGCCGACCAGCAAGTTATGCTGAAGCTGACCCTGCCGGAGACGGCCAACCAGTATAAGTCTCTGGTTGATCATCCACGCGTGATGCGCGTCGTCGCGCTGTCTGGCGGATATAGCCGCGAGGAAGCGAATGACCGCTTGTGCAAAAACACCGGCGTCATTGCGAGCTTCTCCCGCGCGCTCACTGAAGGCCTCTCGGCCAATCAGAGCGATACCGACTTTGACACCATGCTCGCTGGCACGATTGAGAGCATCTATGATGCCTCTTGCGCCGGCTAGCGCGCTCCTTAAAGAGAAACGAGAAAAGGCGGTCCTGATGGATCGCCTTTTTTATTAAGGATCTCAGCCCCGAAATCGGCACTATGACCAATAAATCGCTTTTCTGGAAACTCGTTCATACTGGCCTTCTGACCTGCGGGATCAGCGCCTTGGTGGCCCTGATCGTCACAATCGTGAATACCGGCATTGACCGGGGACTCGCCGAACGTTGGTTTTGGGCCTGGATGCTCGCTTATCCCGTGGCGTGGATCGCCGCGCTTTTATGGGCGCCGAGCGCACAGAAGCTGACAAATTGGCTGTTTGATCGCGCCCGTAAATCTTGACGACTCACCTCTGATCAGCGCAAACCCGTGCGCACTATGAGCGATGCCGACCGCGAACGCCCGCGCCTTTATCTGATCACGCCGCCAACCGTGGATGATGTTCCCGCTTTTGTGGATCAGTTCCGCGCAGCCGTAAAAGGCGGCGACGTGGCGAGCTTGCAAGTGCGCTTAAAGCAGGGCGACGAGATTGACCTGCCCGCCACCCGCGCGGTGACCCAGGCGGTGAAACGCATCTGCACGGCGGAGAATATCGCCCTCTTCATCAATGACAGCCCGCAGCTTGCGCGCGCGCTCGAGGTGGATGGCGTGCATCTCGGCATGAATGATATGGACATCTCAGAAGCCCGCGAGATTGTCGGGCCGGATATGATCATTGGCGCGACGTGTAAAAACTCCCGCCACCAAGCGATGATTTCAGGTGAAGCCGGTGCGGATTACGTGGCTTTTGGGGCCTTCTATCCGACGCAAACTAAAGCCGAAACGACGCCTGCCGATCCGGACATTCTGACATGGTGCCAGATGTTCCTAACCCTGCCCTGCGTCGCCATTGGTGGGATCACCGTCGACAATGCGGCGCCATTGGTTTCAGCCGGCGCAGACTTCCTCGCCGTCTCCAGCGGCGTCTGGGACCATAATGATGGCCCCGCAGCCGCCGTTGCGATGCTGAACCGCGTTATCGATGACGCGATGACCGCGACGAAGATTTAGTCCGCTTTTGGCGGCGCTGCGCGGCCCGTCACTTGATCGTGCAAGGACTTATCCATCCGGAATACCGATTGCGCGAGTTCGGCGATGACCCGCAAAACAATGAGCGCGATCACAGCCATGAATGGGGTTTTGATCATGCCCCACAGCGCTGTGTCCCAATCATTATCAAGATAAGTCAGCCAGAACCAAAACCTGCGGATGGCATGCCAAAGAATCCCCGCAATGCCGAGATAATACAGCAATTGGACCAAGGTTGGCCCCATTGGTTTTTCAAAGCTTAGAAACCTGGAAAAGATACCCATTTTCCCCTCCTTTTCAGACTGTCGACCTATAAAACCGTATGCGGCCCAGTCTGTCCACAAAACTTGACCAAAGCGCCCGTCACCGCTACGCCGCGCGCTCTACTGATGAGGACGCTCACATGGCCAAAATCAACGGCAACGAAATTAAGCCCAATATGGTGATCGAATATAATGGCAGCGTCTGGCGCGCCATGAAGTGCAACCATGTGAAGCCTGGCAAAGGCGGCGCGTTCAACCAGGTTGAAATGCGCAATCTGTTCAACGGCTCAAAGGCCAATGAGCGCTTCCGGGCAAACGAAACGATTGAGCGTGTGCGCCTCGAACAAAAAGACTTTCAATTCCTCTATGATGCGGGCGAAGCCTATGCCTTCATGGATCAGGAAAGCTTCGAGCAGATCGAGCTTCAAAAAGACTTTGTCGGCGACGATGGTGACTTCCTGCAGGACGGCATGACCGTCGAGATCGAGTTTTACGGCGACAAGCCGATCGGTGTCGCACTGCCGCAACAAGTGACGCTGACCGTCGAGGAAACCGAACCCGTGGTCAAAGGCCAAACGGCTGCCAACAGCTTCAAGCCTGCGACTTGCGAAAATGGCGTTCGGG
>JBCBDI010000079.1:0-10538 GCA_038529885.1 Pseudomonadota bacterium | reverse complement strand
GTTTGGGACCAGAGGGTCGTAGGTTCGAATCCTATCGCTCCGACCAGTTTCTCTCTTAAGGAGACGGTCAGCATGGATGCTCGTATCTACAAGCCCGCTAAAACAGCAATGCAGTCTGGTCGCGGTAAGACCAAAGATTGGGTGTTGGAATTCGTCTCCGGAGCCAAACGCGCCAGCGATCCCGTCATGGGCTGGACCAGCATTGACGACACAACCGGCCAGGTTCGCCTGCACTTTGACAGCCGCGAACAGGCCATCGCCTATGCCAAACGCGAAGGCCTGACTTTCACCGTCGAAGAAGCGCGCAAGACCAAGCGTCTGGTTAAGTCTTACTCTGAGAATTTCTCCGCCGACCGAAAGCAGCCCTGGACCCACTAAACCAGGGCAGGCGACCTCAACAAATTGGGCAGGGTCGGCAGCGCAGCGGCGATCTCATTTGCATTGAAGCAGCCGGAGCCGAAATCTTAGGTTTTAATCTCATAGATTTGGCTTTATGGCAGGCGCTCTAACGGCCCCTTAGCTCAGTTGGATAGAGCACCCGACTTCTAATCGGACGGTCGCAGGTTCGAATCCTGCAGGGGTCGCCATCGGGTTGGTGTCCGATTGGCGAGCAAAAGGAGACGAAACGAAACAGTTGCGTTTGCTTTTGCTCGGGGCCGAGTACCTCAATTTCAAACTGCGGTTTTGTCAGAATGAGTATTGAATACCTTCGGTTATAATCCCTCGTCGTCTGGGGGAACGAGATCACCCATCAGAAGGTCGAAGAAAGTTGCATTTCGAATTTTGGCGTCCGAGATCATTTTCTCGTAACTCAGCACTTCAATGAATACGTCGAATGATTCGTGGTATCTGGAATAACCCGTCTGGTCCCAAGACTGATTAAAGTCCCGCTGCTTCAACAGCTTTTTCATTCGATCTAAGACATCATCAATTATATACGCCTGAACCTTCACACCGCTTTTTATTTCGTGCTTCTTTCCAGTCATATCTATCACGTGACCCACGCTTCTGATGTGCTCAACGGTGTCCAAAACCTGCTGCACTGGGTCATGTGTCGCCTTACCGATAACGTAATCATCTCTCCCAGGCTTTTTGAACTCAACGATGAGCACATGCGACCCGGTCGTATCGCCAAGCACCAAGCCCTCGTCGAAGAAAGCGATATCGGGAATCTTACTTCCTTTAGGCCTTCCTTTTCCAGCCATAGCTCGATCACTCGATACGTACGATACAAAGCTCAAACGATCGTCGATCATCCACAAATTGTGATCTAGAATTCCCAACTCGGTTGTGTCTGAGTTTCTATGCATGATTATCTCATGCATAACGTCCTCTTTCTTACGTTTTCCGTCGCCGTCCCAAGACCTGAGCTTATCGGCCACTTCGACTATCTTTTGGCGATGTAGAACATACTGAGCCAACGAGTTTTTGCGGATGTCATCGAGTTCATCAAAGACTTTTTCGTAGTCTTTGTGCTCAATATTTGTCGCAGAAATAAACTCATTGATGTCCTTGAACCAACCTTTTTCGATTCGGTGCTTATTGAGCGACAAGTCTTGAACGAATCTTGCCTCGTCCCATCCATTTGGTCTCGACTCAGAATATTGTGCAATAGATTGACCCTTGAGGCCTAACTTCAGAATGGGATTCGTCCGAAGAATTTCCAACACCTGTTTTTGTTTCCGAACTTGAATCCGTTGAAGTTCACTAACTTCAGTTTCAAGAACTTCATCGCAAACCACATTCACGATTTTGCTAATTTCTTCCGGGGAGAGGTGCACATGAGTTCTCGTATCGTTGACACGCTCATCGATCAAAGATCCGGAAACTTGAATGACCAATATGTAGCTATTTCCATCTTCACCTTCGAAATGGCTTACGCCGATCTTCTCTGTTACATCCCTAGCGGCTCCTACAATTCTGCTAGACGTGCTCACGAAGAGCGCATGGTGAGTAAACAGCTTGGATTTTGGAACGCGTGAGGCCGTATAGTTGATCTCGTGATCACCTACTGTCGCGGTGCCGGAAGCTCCTACGTCGAATGTCTTGGCGTAATACTCTCGCGCGTCGTGATGTGCCCCGTCGATATTAACGTGTATTTCGGGAGCGGAGTTATTTAGAAAATAAGATACGAAATGTGAGACTATTCTCTCAACGATCGTATCGTCAGAAAACTCTGGCAATAGGTGTTCATACTCGGCCCGCAAACCATTGAAAGAGACCATGCATCCCACGTCCGTGAGATCGGGAGCGGTATCGTACTCATTAAAAATCTCATCGGGCTGGTTGTATACGTCGAACGTGAATGAACGTTTGCCTACGTTTTCGTCGTGTATGAAGATCGATTGGTATTGGACTTGGCGGAAACACTTGAAAGCCATAAAGCGGCCCACGCCCTTTCCATTCTTTTTGAGCTTGTGCCCTGAGTAAGGTGTCAAAAAAGAGCTGTAATTGTTGTCGTCTAAACCAACGCCGTTGTCGGCTATGGTAATGCAGAAATCCGTCTTGGATTTGGTATTTTTTATGTTGATCGAAACAAGCCCGTCTTTGGAGATATTCGAAAAAAGGCGCTCTTCTATAGAATGAATAGAGTTCGATATCGCTTCGTATACCGGAAGCAATAAATCCTCTATATTCCTACCAAGTTTAGTTCGGTCGAGGACTGCTTGCATGTCTGGTTTGTTCAACTCAGTCATAATTACCTCAATGTTTCTCAATACCGTTCCAAGTGCCTATCATCCCAGCGTGGTCACGTCATGGCTTCACATCAAAATTTCGTGGAATTTGGGACCGGGGAAATTGTGACAGGCTTCTCTGAAAACTGGCAAGGAATTCCTGCTGGTTCTTCACCACCTAGCTTTGAAGACCTAAAACCTCTGAGCCTTGCAATCGCTGCTGCGATGAATCGACGGATTTCTAATGTCCGGTTTTAGGAAAAAGTAGAATTTGACATCTCTCCCTCGAACGATCCATCACAATCATTAAATTTAGAGGATAAGCTGGTGCCGCGAGGGAGAATTGAACTCCCGACCTCATCATTACCAATGATGCGCTCTACCACTGAGCTACCGCGGCCTTTTCATGTTGCCGGGGATTAGCTTAAGCAGAGAGACATGAAAAGATGGTTTCTGGACAAAGACTGCAATCATGGCTGACAAAACCAAAACCCCGGAACGCGAAGCGCGCCTCAAGTCGGCGCTGCGGGACAATCTCAAACGTCGCAAAGCGGCGTCTCGTAAGTCGAAAACGGATGAAACGCCGAACGCTGCGGCGCCAGATAAGGGCGATTAACGGCGTCCGCCAAACACCATATCTGCGAGCGTTCTGACCGTGGCTGAAGCAACCTGAACCGAGGTTGGCTTCTGGCGATGGCTCCAGCGGGTGAGATGGGCGCAGTTTGATTCGGTCAGGCGATAGGGTTTGCCCTTCATCCGTCGGGCCCGTGTTTCTGCAATTGCGCCGTCTAACGCGTCAGATCGCTCGCACAAACGCACGCGTTTTCCATGTGCAAACTCTGTGAAGCTTTGCTCGACCACGCCGCCATGGCGTTGCGAGTTAGAGATGACCGTGCCTTGGGCCGTGACGATGCCATAATGCGATAAGCCAATCCCGAAGGGAATCGCAACAATATCGCCAGGCTCAAATCCGTGAGATCGTGCAGACATGGCTCTTCATATATCGATATTCGATAATTTGTCAAAGCCCGTTAACGAAGCGCTGCGATGTGGCCGCAATTGCGCCTTTCGTTCGCCGTGGCGAGCGCTATAGAAGCGGGGCATGGACAGTTTGAAAATTACCGGCGGGCAGACGCTGAACGGCGTTATCCCGATCTCTGGGGCAAAGAATTCAGCTCTGAAACTCATGGCGGCGTGCCTACTGACGCGCGAGCCTTTGACCCTGACCAATATGCCGAACCTCGCCGATACGCGCTTTTTGAGCCAATTGCTCGCGAGCCTGGGCGTGGAAGTCTATTGGCCGAAAGGCGATAGCGAGTGCCGGCTGAATGCAGCTGAACTCACCTCGACCATCGCGCCATACGATCAGGTTCGCAAAATGCGGGCGAGCTTTAATGTGCTCGGGCCCATGTTGGCGCGCGAGGGACATGCGACAGTGTCGCTGCCCGGCGGCTGCGCAATTGGCGCGCGGCCTGTAGATCTCCACTTGCAGGCGCTCGAAGCGCTGGGCGCAGACCTCAAAGTGGAAGAGGGCTACGTCAAAGCCGCGGCGATCCATGGCCTGAAAGGCGCGAAAATCGTGTTTCCGTTCGTCTCTGTCGGCGCGACAGAGCACGCCATGTTGGCGGCGACCTTGGCCCAAGGCGAGACAGTTCTGGAAAATGCCGCGCGCGAGCCTGAAATCGCCGATCTCGCCGACTGCCTCAATGCAATGGGCGCGAAGATTACCGGCGCCGGCACCGCCACGATCCATATTGAAGGCGTTGAGAAACTCTCCGGCACACAGCATCCGGTCATGCCAGATCGCATTGAAGCTGGCACCTATGCCATGGCCGCAGCCGCAGCTGGCGGAGACGTCACGCTGCAAGGCGCTCCGGTCGGCGCACTTGGTGCGATGATTGATGCGATGCAGCGTTGCGGTGTCACCGTGGACGCCAACGCGGCAGCCGCGACGATCCGCATTCAACGCAATGGCTCAGCCTTGCAGGCGATCAATGTCGATACGCAGCCGCATCCTGGTTTCCCGACTGACTTACAAGCGCAATTCATGGCGCTGATGTCGATCGCCGAAGGGACAAGCGTCATTCGCGAAAACATCTTCGAAAACCGTTTCATGCACGCGCCAGAACTGTCGCGTCTGGGCGCGAATGTCCAAGTGCGCGGCAAGGAAGCGATCGTCAAAGGCGTCAGCCAATTGCGCGGCGCGCCGGTCATGGCAACCGACTTGCGCGCCTCTGTCTCACTCGTCATCGCTGGACTTGCAGCAGAAGGTGAGACACAGGTGAATCGGATCTATCACTTGGATCGTGGTTTTGAACGCTTGGAAGAGAAACTCTCTGGCTGCGGCGCCAAGATTGAGCGCGTCGACGGAGATTAGAGGCAGGAATGGCTGAGGGCAGGGCATTAAGACTGATCGCAGAAGATGCGGGCGATCTGGAGGTCATCTCCAGCGCCGTGCAAGATGCGGTGCTAAAGGCAGAGAACCTCAAATTTGATCGCAAAAGACGGCGTTTCACCTTGGAAATCAATCGGTTCCAATGGGAAGACGCGCCGACCAAGCGCGGCCCTCAGGGGCGTGTACGCGCCATCCTGGCGATTGACGGCGTGTTGAACGTGAAAACCCGGGCCGTCTCAAAGGCGGATCTCGATATGGTTTTCTCGATCCTCTCCGTCACTTTTGACCCGGCCGACGAACCGCCGGGCGGTAAAGTCTCTATCCTGTTCGCCGGGGACGGAGAGCTTGCCCTCGAGGTGGAAGCTTTGGATATCACTTTGCTGGACAGCGCGTATGAATGGACCACATTAAAGCGCCCTGACCATGACAAGAAACGGCGATAGGAATGGCCCGCACATTTGACGCCCGAAAAGCGAGTTTTGACACTGAATTCGCTGCCTTTTTAGCCGAGCCCCGCGGCGCGGTGGAAGACGTTGCTGAGACAGTTCGCGACGTCATTGATGATGTTCGCGGCAATGGCGGCGAAGCGGTGGCGCGCTACACGGCCAAATTTGATGAATTGGTGCTCGACCCAACGACGCTCCAATCCGACAATGTTGATTTGCACCGCCTGGCGCATGCTTGCCCAGACGATTTGAAAGAAGCGGTCGACTTCGCAGCGGCCCGGATCGCAGCCTATCACGAAAAGCAGCGCCCAGATGATCACGCTTTTACCGACGAGGCCGGTGTTCAGCTGGGCTGGCGCTGGACGGCGCTTGATAGTGTAGGTGTTTATGTGCCTGGCGGCCTCGCCTCTTACCCAAGTTCAGTGTTGATGAATTCGGTCCCGGCGAAGATTGCCGGCGTTGACCGCGTCGTCATGGTGGCGCCCGCGCCGAAAGGTCAGCTCTCTCCGGCAGTGGCCTATGCGGCGCTAAAAGCAGGCGTTGACGAGTTCTATCCGATTGGCGGCGCACAGGCCGTTGCCGCACTTGCTTCCGGGGCAGGGCGGTTAAAGCCTGTGGATAAAATTGTTGGCCCAGGCAATGCCTATGTCGCCGAAGCCAAGCGGCAAGTCTTCGGTCAGGTCGGTATTGATACGATTGCTGGCCCGTCCGAGATCCTCGTCATTGCAGATGATACGGCCAACCCCGATTGGATTGCAGCGGATCTCCTCAGCCAGTCCGAGCACGATACAAGCTCTCAATCGATCCTGATCACCACGGATGAAGCTGTGGCTGAATCTGTGGATAAGGCTGTGGAAGCGCAGTTGAATTCGCTGTCGACGGAAGCGCGCGCCCGCCAAGCTTGGGACACGCATGGCGCTTTCATCGTGACCGAATCTCTGGACCAGGCCGCATCGGTCGCCAATCAGATCGCCGCCGAGCATTTAGAGCTCGCCATTGCCGATCCGGAAGCGCTGCTGCCGCAAATTAAACACGCCGGCGCAGTCTTTTTAGGCCACCACACGCCCGAGGCACTTGGCGACTATGTCACTGGATCCAATCACGTTTTGCCGACCAGTCGCGCGGCGCGCTTCAGTTCTGGCTTAGGTTTGTATGACTTTCTAAAACGAATGAGTGTACAAAAAGCCGGTCCAAAGGGATTCGCCGCTTTGGCGCCCGCAGCTCTTCGTCTCGCCGAGGCTGAAGGCTTGCCAGCGCACGCGCGGTCCGTCTCGATCCGGACGAACGAAAGTTAAACGGCGAAAGCAACAATGGCCGAACACCGACTGGTCAGTGTGGATATTGATGAGGATACGCTCGCAGCTTCCGGTCCGGATGCTGAGCACGAGCGCCGCGTCGCCATTTTCGATCTGCTCGAGGAAAACAGCTTCGAGGTCGAGGGCAAGGATGTCGGCCCTTATGCGCTTAAGCTTTCCATGCAAGAGCGTAAATTAGTGTTTGAAATCAATACCGAAGCGGGTGAGGCGGTGCACGTCTTCCTGCTCTCTATGACCCCTTTTAGGGGCGTTATCCGCGACTATTTCATGATCTGCGAGAGCTATTATGACGCTATTCGCAGCTCTACGCCCCACCAGATTGAAGCCATCGATATGGCCCGCCGGGGCATCCATAATGAAGGCTCAGACCTGGTTGAGGAACGTCTCGAAGGCAAAGTCAAAGTCGACTTCGACACGTCTCGGAGACTGTTCACCCTGATTTGCGCGTTGCATCAGGGCCAAGTGCGCGGACAAGTGCGCTAAGCGTGCATCGCGTCGAAGGCTTGCTCGAGATCCGCGATTAAATCGTCAGCTTCTTCCAGCCCGGCATGCACGCGGATCAATGGTCCCGCGCGATCTTCAATGCGATCACCCTTGGTTCGGTTCAATTGCTCATCACAAGGGATGAGGAGGCTTTCAAAGCCGCCCCAAGAAAAGCCCATACCGAACAGTTTCATGGCTTCTAAAAACCGGTCCAGCTTCTCGTCAGGCGTCGCTTTCATGACAAAGCCGAACAGGCCGCAGGCGCCGGTAAAGTCGCGTTTCCAAATCTCGTGCTCCGGATGGCTCTCTAGGCCAGGGTGGAGCACGTGATCGATTTCAGGCCGCTGTTCAAGCCAGCGCGCGAGCTTATAGCCCGTCGCTTCATGCTGTTTTAGCCGTGTGTGGAGGCTGCGCAGACCACGCACTGCAAGGTAAGCATCGTCGGGCGAGAGCGAGATGCCCCAGTCTTCACTGCACATGGCGATTTGATTGGCCAAACGGTCTGAATTGGTGAGCACCGCGCCGCCCATGGCATCAGCATGCCCAACCGGGTATTTGGTCAGCGCTTGCATGACGATATCGACGCCCAAATCGAGCGGCTTGTGAAACACGCCGACGCCCCACGTATTGTCAAAGATCGTGATCAGCTTATGCGCCTTGGCAACTGCGACCATTGCGGGTGTGTCCATCACGTCGAAGGTCAGAGACCCCGGCGACTCCAAGACCACGGCTTTGGTATTGGGTTGAATAAGGTCTTCAATTTGTGCGCCAATGGTCGGGTTAAAGCGCGTGACTGAAACCCCCATGGCCTTCAACCGGCGCTCGCAATATCGACGAGACGGCCCGTAGAGTGAGTCAGAGGCCAGCACATGATCCCCGGAACGAACTACACTCCCGACCGCCAGGGCGATCGCTTGCAGTCCATTCGCCGTCAGGCGGCAATGTTTGGCATTCTCGAGCACGCACAATGCGGCTTCCAATTCTCTCTGAACGGTGAGCCCCATCCGGCCATAGACTTTGCCGTCGCCATAGAGAACTTCACGGGTCGGAATGAGCACTGTTGAACCGCGTTCAACCGGTGGATTGACCGTTTTGATCGGACCGCGCCCGGACCGGGTATGAATGATCTTGGTCTCGTCCTTCATGTCACCGTCTCAATAGGATTATCGGGATTAGCGGCCCATTCGCTCCAAGACCCATCATAAAGTGCGGCGTCCCAATTGCCGACCCGTGCAAGGGCCAATGAAATAATCGCTGCCGAAACGCCAGACCCGCAACTGGTGACCACGGGGCCCGTTTCGAACGGCGCGAGACTGTCTCTCAATGCTTCAGATGATTTCATCGTCCCGGTTTCTGTCAGCAGGGCAGTTGCCGGTACGCAGAAGCTTCCTGGCATATGTCCAGACGGCAATCCCGCGCGAGGTTCAGGGGCCGTGCCATTGAAACGGCCTTCAGCGCGCGCGTCTAAGATATTGATATCGCTTGCCACTACATGCGCGCGCATTTGCGCCTGATCTCTCACCAAGTTCGGCTGAGGCTCAGCCATGAAGGTGACCGGATGCGCGCCTTGAATACCGGTCTCGGTCGCGCCGCCATTCGCTTGCCACGCGGCGAGCCCGCCATCCAAGACTTTGATCTGATCATGCCCCATCGCCCGGAACATCCACCAAACCCGCGCAGAGGCAAAAAAGCCATTGCTGTCATAGACAACGATCAAATCGTCATTGCTGAGCCCTAACTCGCCGACTTGCCGTGCGAATAGCTTCGGCTCAGGCAACATATGGCTGAGACCTGAACTGGTATCCGCAATGGCATCAATGTCGAAATAGACCGCGCCTGGAATGTGCGCCTCTTGATAGCAATGAGGCCCAGGCGTGCGGTCTTTCAGAAAGCCCGGGACCCAAGTCGCATCGACAATTTTGACGTGTGGGGCGTCAAAGTTTTGCTTCAACCAATCAGCCGATACGAGCGGGTCACCAGCCTCCATCCCTTATGACTCCATCCATGGCGGGACGGGCAAGTCTTTCGAGCGCAAGAAGTCAGGATTGAATATCTTATCCTGATAGCGATTGCCGTAATCGCAAAGGATGGTCACGATCGTGTGGCCGGGCCCCATATCTTTCGCCATACGAACAGCGCCCGCCATATTGATCCCGGCAGACCCGCCAAGGCAAAGCCCTTCATTCTGGATCAGATCATAGATGATGTTCAGCGCCTCGCTATCATGCACGCGATAGGCATAATCGACCTCAAGCCCTTCCAAATTGGCGGTGACCCGGCCCTGGCCGATCCCTTCGGTCATGGATGTGCCTTCGGACTTTAACTCGCCATTCTTGTAATATTCGTACAAAGCCGCGCCGCCTGGGTCCGCGATGCCAATCTTGACCTTACCGCCTGATTTCTCGCGTAGGGATGCCGCCGTTCCGGCGAGTGTTCCGCCCGATCCAACCGCGCAGATAAATCCATCGACTTTACCGCCGGTCTGGTCCCAGATTTCAGGACCCATAGTCTCATAATGGGCTTTACGATTGGCCTGATTGTCAAATTGATTAGCCCAGATCGCGCCGTTTGGATTGCTCTCATTCAGCTCTTCAGCCAAGCGGCCAGAATAGCGGGCATAGTGATTGGGGTTGGAATAGGGGACCGCGTCCACTTCCACCAGTCTTGCGCCGAGATTGCGCACCGCGTCCTTTTTCTCTTTCGACTGCGTGCGCGGCATGACGATGACGACTTCATAGCCGAGCGCAGCGCCGACCATGGCGAGACCAATCCCGGTATTTCCAGCCGTGCCTTCGACGATTGTGCCGCCTGGGCGGAGAGCACCGGAGGCTTCTGCGTCTCGCACCATGCCCAGCGCTGGGCGGTCTTTCACAGACTGACCGGGGTTGAGGAATTCACACTTACCTAAGATCTCACATCCAGTCTCTTCAGAGAGTTTGTGGAGCCGCAAAAGAGGGGTGTTCCCAATCAGGTCGAGAACCGAATTCGTGATGGTCATATTTGGCCTTTTTTGTTCCGCGCCACGCTAGGCTGCGCGGCGCTGTATATCAACATCTGACGAGTGATCCAGTTGGGGACGAACTGCGTACAACGCTATAGAACAGATATGTGAGTTTTACTGAATGAATTCTGACGCTTATCATGCATTCATGCTCGATCATGCTGGCGGAGCCTTATCTGCCGATATGGCACTGGCGGCAGAACTGCACATTTTGCTGTCTGA
>JBCBDI010000078.1:0-10549 GCA_038529885.1 Pseudomonadota bacterium | reverse complement strand
TCTCAGCCGGGAATAGATTTTCGCCGCCGCGAATGATCATCTCTTTGACGCGGCCGGTAATCTTCACATAGCCGCGCGAATCCATCCGCCCGAGATCGCCTGTGTGCAGCCAGCCTTCGCTATCTATGGTCGCGGCGGTCGCGTCAGGATTGTCATTATAGCCGAGCATCACACTATAGGCGCGGGCGCAGATTTCGCCCTGCTCACCAATCGGGATGACGGCATTGGATTGGGGGTCGCGAATGGAAATCTCAGTATAAGCGACCGGCTGACCAATGGTTTGGGTCAGGTCTTCCTCCGTGTCGGCATGCCAGGCTTGCGTCAAAACTGGCGAGGTCTCGGTCTGGCCATAGACAATCTGGATCGGCGCGCCGAGCGTTTCGAGCGCGTCCCGGCAGAGCTGCGGCGGCACCATCGAGCCGCCAGACATGATGCACTCAACCGATGAGACGTCGGCGCCGGACTGCCGCACTTCATGGATCAGAGCGACCAACATGGTCGGCACGCCAAGGATAAAGCGCGTCTTCTCACGTGCGATCACGCGCACGATCATCGCCGGATCAAACATCGGCGCCAGCAACATGGTGCTGCCTGTTCCGAAGCCGCCAAGGACGAGGATGGCGCAGCCAGTCGTGTGGAAAAGTGGCATATTGTGCACGAATGTGTCGCCAGGTTTGACGCCGGCGCGCGTCATCGCGTCAATGCCATTTCGGACCAGACCATTATGGTGCAGCAGTGCGCCTTTGGGGAAGCCGGTGGTGCCTGATGTGTATTGGATCTGCACCGCATCATTGGGTTTTGGATCGCGGAGAACACCGTCCGCCTCGCCAGCAAACAAGGCGTCATGATCGGTCAGGAGGATGCGATGCTTGATCGCT
Organism: Pseudomonadota bacterium; assembly: GCA_038529885.1. Taxonomy (GTDB): domain Bacteria; phylum Pseudomonadota; class Alphaproteobacteria; order Caulobacterales; family Hyphomonadaceae; genus Henriciella. The sequence goes on along the minus strand of JBCBDI010000078.1, from coordinate 9,671 downwards.
GGGATCTCATCACAGACCGAATCGGCAATTTCTTGCATCGGGTTGCCCCGGAAATCAGCGACATAATAAATCGCTTCGGAGCGAGACTGCTCGAGCACATATTTTAGCTCGCGTTTCTGATACGCCGGGTTCACGGTAACCAGGATCACCCCCGCAAGTCCGCAGGCGAGCTCAAGCAGCACCCATTCCGGAACATTATTCGCGTAAACGGCGATCCGCGCCCCTTCGGCATGACGGCTCGCCAGCGCTTTGGCGAGGCGTTCGCTGTCGGTGAGTAATTGCTCATAAGTCCATGTCCGTTCGATCTCGCCGTCATAATTGAGCTCTTTGAGCGCCATTGTGTCCGGGCCTGCCGCGACTGAATTGCGCAACATTTCGCCAATGGTCTGTGGGGCTGGCTCATCCCCGCCTTGCGCGGGAAAATACGATTCTGTGAGATCGACTTTATACATTCTGTTATCCTCCGGAGAGGGAATTATCGGCGCTGTAACCGGTTCGGGCAATCCCCAGTTTCTTATCGCAGCGTCTGAGTCTGCGCGAAACGAAGCTCGAAGGTGCTTATGACGTCGCGAGGATCGCGGCGCGAATGCCCTGATGATCGAGCGGCACCCCTTCAAATCGTTCCGTACGGTTCGAAGAGGGGTGCAGGAGGAAAATATCGGTCTCGTGAAGGACGTCTATGCCCGGGCGCTCGCCATAGAAAACCTCTAGTTCGAGCTGTTCGAGCATGTCCTGAATGTGGCCTGGCTTGCCCGTAGCGAACATCCAATTGTCCCGGCCTTTAGAAAACGGTTCCGAATAGGATCTCATCTCGCGAGGCCCATCAAAGACAGGCGTCAACGTGATCGATACAATCTTAAAAGGCGTGTCCGGTGCCCGCTGTTTGAGATCATCATAGAATGTCGACAAGGCACCGGCTTGTACAGGGCAATAGGTTCTGCAGCCGGTAAAAACGAAGTTCACAATCACGGTTTCATGCTCAAAGTCGGAAAGCGAGAATGCCTCTCCGTTTTGATCCACGAGCGGAAAATCCCGGTAATGAGCCGATGCGTATTCTGCGCTGATGGCGCTTCGAGGCGCCAAGATAAAGAGCGCCGCCAAGACGATAATCGCGGTCGACAGGATCGCTCTAAAGCTTGGCGAGATCACGCTGGCCATCGTTTTGTCCCCGCTACCGATTGGCGACGTTGACGATCACGGCCTCGCTCGGAACGCCGCGCGCATTCATCGCAAACAAGAAATAATTGCCTGGAATGAGCACATTCCCATTCCTCGGAAGCTCCAGAGCGAATGTGCTGCCAGAGCGGCTGGCAACCTGCAACGGGATGCGGCGCTGGTCATTATTGACCGAATGCGTTGCCGCGGACGTCCGAACCAAAGCGAAGGTGTGGCTTCCTGAAGAGCCAAGCCCGACACTGATCGTCGTGCCTGCCGTCACCTGAGCGGGGGCGCTCGAAATCACTGGCCGCGTGGCGAGCGTGCCATCATTGTTGAGCAAATAAGGCGGGGTGAAGATCTCTGCATCTGGGTGGTTGGTTGAGCAACTGCCGCAAAGCCCGCCGCCCGCCGCAAAGATCCGTCCATCCTTCATCAACAGCGCATAGCTGTGATAATTTCGCGGAATGGTCATGTCGGCGAGGCGCTTAAACTCCCCTGTTTCGGGGCTCCAGATTTCAGCCGCGAAGACTGAGCGATTGTCCGAGAAGGCCGCGGCGAATTCTTGCCCACCGATGACCACCACCTCGCCAGACGGCAAGACAATGCTGTTATGATAAGCGCGCTTGAAACTCATGTCGCCCGTTCGGCTGACCTGCACATTATTTTCGCCGCCATTAATGTCGATTGTGTAAGCGCGAGCCGTTGCATCACTGGACGTATAGTTCTGAGCCCCGCCAAGGGTGAGGATCTTGCCGATATCGTACATCACGGCATTTCCATTCATCGCGTCGGCATCATCTGACCGGCGTTCTGATCGGGTGATCGACCCATTGCCGGCCATATCCAGCCAGTGCATGTCCTTCGCCGGTCCGGCGTGGAACACTTTGCCGTTCGGGGCTTGGAAGAGCCACATATGATTGTCTTTTCGAAATTGTCCGCCGCTATCGGCCGTCTCGAGGGGACCGGATTTCAGGCCGTCTTTGGAGACCCATTGTCCGTCCGGTGACCAAATCTCACCTGGCTTTTGAAACCGCCCACCGCTCCAAGACCCGCCCAAGGTCAGGATGGAGCCATCCGAAAGCGGCGTCATCGCATGATACCCGCGCGGGGTCTTCATTTCGGACGCGATGCTCCATGTGTTTGTGTTCGGGTCGTAAATACTGGTCCTGGAATCGGTGTTTCCGCCCGTCACCATGATGCGGCCATCTGGCAGCATCGCGGTTCCCGGACAGAACATGTCATGACGTGTATTGCTGATGACTTGTTCGCTGGCGGTCAGCGTTCTTGGATCAAAAATAGTCGTTACGGTTTGTTGGGTGCCGCGGCCGAATGAGAATTTGGCGCGGGCGGACCAGCCAAGAATTCTCCCGTCTGGAAGATTGGCGCCGGCGGCGGGAACGAGGGGCAAATCATAGGGACCTTCCCAAATCCCATCGGCGCTGACGCGCAGTTTGCCCTCACCGATTTGCGCATTGATTTGCCACAGATCATTATTCACGAACGTACAGTCCCACTGGATCAGATTGGCGCCTGCAGTTCCGCGAGCACCCTCAATATTCAGACACTTCGATGAGTGTTTCGCGATGATGGAGACACCGGTACCCGAACCTTGAAGGGTCCAAAGCAAATGATCTTGAAGGGAGCAGGACAGCTCTTGAACATTCGCGAGTGAATTGCGTGAGGCCCCCACGACCCCCAAACATTGCCCAGAGGCCACCCGGATCTGATACGCGTCCCCGACGGGGGCAAAAGAGAAGGATTGGTTTTGGCCAGTAGAGCATGGCTCCATGATCGCATTGCCGACTGTGTTTTCCGCGTCAGTCTCATCAGCGATAGTCAGGCAAAAGCCATTTAGTCGCGCTGCAATGACCTCTCCAAAAGCAGCTGGATTATCAGGTCCATAGTCGCCTTGATTGCCGGGATCGACAGGGGTGTTGTCTTGATTGAGAAGATCCTGGATCGAATACCATTCGGCTTCGCCAGAGAACCAGACGCCATCATAATTGATCAGCGTGTCGGTTGTATTGTTCGGTTTCTCGACCTGCACTGTGTCGGCAGAAACGCTTTCAAAACGATAGTCTGATGAAAATCCAGGATAATCGATTTGGTCATAATCGGCGCCGCCACGATAGGTCTGTCCAGTCGTCTGCAACAAGGCATCGATGGAATACCATTGCGCTTCTTCTTGGAACCAAATGCCATCAATATCGATCAACGTATCGACCGTCTGATCTGGCGTGGTCACTTCCACGCGCCCCGGTGAAACAAGACTGAATTGATAGTCAGCTGCCCCGGTTGGATAGTCGACTTGGTCATAGGCAACAGGACTGCCGGTAAAGGTTCGATTGCCGGTCGCGGTCTCAACCAGTGTATTGATCGCATACCAAGCTTCTTCGTCGAGGAACCAAATGCCATCAATTTCGAACAGGCGGTCGACAAAGCCGTTTGGTTTCTGAACTGAGATCGACAGGTCATCATTGCGGGTGAAAGTATAATCCGAAGCAGATCCCTTATAATCGACTTGGTCATACGCATTGGCGCGCCCGGTTATGGTTTGATTTCGAGCTTGCTCGGTAATGACATCATTGATGGAGAACCATTTCTGATCGCCTTGAAACCAAATACCATCGATCTGACGCAGCAAGTCAGTTCCGCCATCCGGCTTGTCCACAGTCACTGAATTGTCGGCATTGCGGGTGAAGACATAGTCAGCGAAGTTTCCAGGATAATCGACCTGGTCATATTCCGCGGTTCCCGAGATCACGGTTTGACCGTTCAATTCGCTGATCGATACGCCGTTGGAGACTTCTTGTGCGCAGGCGGCATGGGCCCAAAGACCTGCGAGTATGACGCTGAATAGCCCCCGGCTTGCGATATCGAGCATTTTGAAGTCCCACTTTGTAGCAAAAGGGGTCCGCCCCCGGACCCGTCTGTATTCGGCAGACTTTTTGCAAGATGGGTGCCACAAACTCCTCTGCTGTAAGGCTTTTCCCACTATGAAACGATCGGTATTTCTTTCGACCATTTGTTTGGCTTTGACCGCAGCTTGCGGTGTCGGAGGCGAGGGCGCTGTGGTGCCTGGATCTTCATTGCCTGTCGGGACACCGATCGGGACCGGCGGCTCCTATGGCGGCGTGACAAAAGCCGCGAAAGACGCGTTCGATGCTGATCTCGCAGAGCGATTGACGGCGTCCGAAACTTGGCTGGCGGCAAATGCTAAAGCCGATGCGGTTCAGACCCTCGCGTCCGGCTTGCAATATCGCGTTTTGAAAACAGGGACTGCGACGGGCGCAGCTTCGGCGGGTGCCACAAAGGCAAAACTTCACTTCACCGCCTCGTCGGCGGATGGCGTGGTCTTTAACAGCTCGTTTCAGCGCGGCGCGCCGGTCGAGCTCAACATCTCCGACATGATCTCAGGCTGGCAAGAGGCGGTGAGCCGCATGAACCCGGGCGATGAGTGGATCATTTACCTGCATCCATCGCTGGCATACGGGGCAGATGGGTATCTCGCTTCGGTTCCGCCGAATGCCGTCACCGTGTTTCGGATTGCTTTGATCGATAAATTCTAAAGGCGAGATCTACCTGTTCGCCTGCACCGCTCAAACACGTGCTAACGCCAGGAAAATACAACTTTTAGTTTAATCATTCATGCACCAAGAGCGGGTAGGTTCCGGCTGGGAGCGCATGATGAGCAAGGCTGGCGATTTAGACCTCAACACTCTGCTAGAAGCAATTGACCGGCTTGGTTCTTTGTTCGCGATTTACGACAAAGACTTCAACCTCGTCTTTGCCAATCGCGCGACGCATGCGGCTTGGCCGGACATGTATGCGGCCTTGGAGGACGGCGCGTCTCAGGAAGAAGCGATCAGGATCGAAATCTTGCGCCAGTTTCCGGACCGCCCAAAAGAAGAGATTGACCAGTTCACCGCCTATGCCGTTGAACATGTACGAACTGGCGCGCGCGGTGAAAGCCGGGCTCAGAACGGACGGATCTATCGAACCTGGCACGAAGCCATGGGCGACAAATGGATCGTTGCGCTCGGCCTCGACCTCACAGATCTGAAGAAGCAAGAAAACGAGCTGTCTCACCTGGCCAAAGAAAACAGCCGGCTCGCCAATGTGGATGAGCTGACGGGTCTCGCCAATCGTCGCCACTTCGTGCGCGAGATTGATCGCCTCTTGCAAGATGGCATGGCTGAGGGCTCGGCGTTTTGCCTCGGTATGATGGATCTTGATGGGTTCAAGATCGTCAATGATGTACATGGCCACCTCACCGGCGATGCACTGCTCCAACAAGTCTCAGACCGCTTAAGAACGGCCTTGGGCGAGCATTGTTTTATCGCGCGTCTCGGCGGCGACGAGTTTGCGCTTCTTATCCCCAAGGCGCTGTCTCGTTTGGAAATCGCCAAGTTTGCAAGCCAATTGCGCCGCGTGATCGAGCGACCTTATGATGTCGATGAAGAGCGGATCCATGTCGGCGCGAGTATGGGATTTGTGACGTTCCCAGATGCCGGTTCGACGCGCGCCCAGCTGATGTCGCGGGCCGACTTTGCGCTCTATCATTCAAAGCAAAATGACAAGGGCGGCGCGACCATCTTCTCAGAAGAATATGAAGAGCACATTCAGCGCAATGGCAGCTTGGAACTCGGATTGCGAGAATCGGATCTGGAGCAAGAATTCTATCTGATGTTCCAACCCATCTTCGATGCTAAAACCGGTGCGCCGACTGTTGTCGAAGCGCTGGCGCGCTGGGAGAGCCCGACCTTCGGATCGATTTCACCCTTGCAGTTCATCCCCATCGCAGAGCGGTCGGGAAAGATCATGGACATTGCCGAGATCTTGTTCCGAAAGGCGCTTGAGACGGCGTCGACTTGGCCAGACCATGTCTCTCTGTCTTTCAATCTGTCTCCCCCAGAGGTTACCTCGATTGACCACGCACGGCGGCTCATGTCGCTGATTGAAGCGTCTCCGTTTCCAGCCGAACGGGTCATTTTTGAGCTCACAGAGACCGCGATGATTGGCCAGTCCTCGCAGGTCGTATCGGTGCTTCGTGAGCTGAAACAATTTGGGGTCCGCATCGCGCTCGACGATTTCGGCACCGGCTTCTCAAGCCTCAATTATCTTTCCCGCATGCCGCTCGATATGGTCAAGATTGACCGCTCCTTCTTAGAGGGTATTGAGACCAATCATGCGAGCTCATCCGTCCTGAAATCGATCTGCGATCTCTCTGCAAACCTTGGATTGATCAATGTGATTGAGGGCGTCGAAACCGAACTCCAAGACGCCCGTGTGAAGCGGGCGGGAATCAATTTGATCCAGGGCTATCTCTATGCCCGCCCCGTCTCCGCGAGTGACATCGAGGCCCATCTCAAGCCAATGAACGCCGCCGCCAATGACGCGAGCGACCAAAGCCTAGCTCGGAAATCCGCCCGCCTTGCTAAGGCTTGAACTGACCGGGTGACCCAAAGCCGTTTCTAGCCAATTCGCCGTCTCGATCAGTTTGCCGAGATCGAGGCCCGTCTCAAATCCGGAACGCTCCAGCATGTAGACGACGTCTTCTGTCGCGACATTGCCTGTCGCTGCAGGCGCAAACGGACAGCCGCCAATACCGCCGCAACTTGCATCAATGACATCGACGCCAGCCTCAACGCCAGCCGCAACGTTTGCCAGGCCCGCCCCGCGCGTGTCGTGGAAGTGAAGGCGAAGATATGCATCCGGCGCTTCCATGCGGACGCGTTCGACAACGGTTCGGACGTTCCAAGGCGTTGCCACACCGATCGTGTCGGCAATCGCAACTTCTGCGACGCCCGCGCGCTGTGACTGCGCCGCGAGATTTGCGACAATCTCAGGATCGACATCGCCAGAATAGGGATCGCCAAACGCGACGGCGATGGTGGCTGAGAGCGGAATGTTCGCTTCATGCACCAAGGGAGCGGAGGTGGCGAGAATGTCGGCGCTGTCTTGCGGGGCCATGCCTTGATTGCGCTTCCCAAACGCTTCGCTGGCGACCAGGACAAAATTGATCTCATCGGCTTGTGCATCGATGGCGCGGCGAACACCTTTTTCGTTCAAGGCGAGCGCGATGTGGCGTGTGCTCTTTGAACGATCAACGCGGCGGAACACATCCCCGCTATCGGCCATTTTCGGAACCGCTTTGGGCGAAACGAAGGAGCCAGACTCCATCCGTTTCACGCCGCACTCTTCCAAGCGCGAAATAAATTCTAGCTTCTGATCGGTTGAAAGTTCGCCCGGATCATTCTGCAACCCGTCGCGCGGGCCGACCTCTACAATATCAATACGTCTTGTCATCCGGGCTGTTTAGCGGGCATTGAGAGCAAATGACAGACCCTATTATTCAACCACCGCTTTCTGGCATTCGTGTTCTCGAATTGGGCCAGATCATTGCTGGCCCTTTCTGTGGGCAATTGCTCGGCGATTTTGGCGCCGAAGTGATCAAAATCGAAGCCCCCGACCGGCCCGATCCCGCAAGAGATTGGGGCGCGGTGAAGGTAAATGAGGAAAGCGTTTTCTGGGCGATCATTGGCCGCAATAAGAAATCGATCACGCTGAACTTACGGCTGGCACAGGGCCAAGCGATCTTAAAAAGACTCGTCAGCACGGCAGATGTGCTGGTTGAGAATTTCCGACCGGGAACGCTGGAAAAGTGGGGGCTCGGTCCAGACGTCTTGATGGAGATCAATCCGCGCCTCGTGATGACCCGCGTTTCTGGCTATGGCCAAACCGGTCCGGAAGGGCACAAGCCCGGCTATGCGAGTGTCGGCGAAGCCAAAGGTGGATTGCGCTATTTGATTGGCGAACCAGATCGAATGCCGGCCCGGGCCGGGGTCAGCCTTGGCGACACGATGACCGGTACGTTTGCCGCGCTCGGCACCATGATGGCACTCTTTCACCGGGAAAAGTCTGGTCGCGGCCAAGTCGTCGATGCGGCCATCTATGAAAGCGTCATGGCCTTCATGGAGAGCCTCATTCCAGAATATGCGCTTGGCGGGCATACACGCGAACGCAGCGGCGCGATCTTACCGCGCATTGCCCCGTCTGGAGCCTATCCGTGCAGTGACGGCATGGTGATTATTGGCGCCAATCAGGACACGCTCTTTCAGCGCATGAGTGAGATGATTGGCACCGATTGGGCGAGCGACCCACGCTACGCCACCCATGACGCGCGCGGCGAGAACCAGCTGGAACTAGATGAGTTGATCTCGGTCTGGACACGAGGGCAGACCGTCGAGGAAGTGCTTAAAACGTGCGAGGCTCACGCCATCCCGAGTGGACCGATCAATACCGCGAAAGACATGCTGGAAGATCAGCATATCAAAGCGCGTGAAGCGATCGTAAAAGTGTTCTCGCCTTTGCTTGGATCTGACGTTCCCATGCAGGCCGTGGTTCCGAAGCTTAGCCTCACGCCTGGTGAGGTGCGCAGCTCAGGGCCAGCGCTCGGACAAGATACAGATGCAATTCTCGATATATTGGGCTACAGCCCCGAAGACCGAGACAGATTAAGAGCTGAAAATGTCATATGAGCCCCCTTTAAAAGGGTCTGAGCAAGACGAAACGGATGAGCTGCGTCCAAAGTTTAACGCCGATGGCCTCGTTGCTGCGATCGCGCAAGACGCGGATACGGGCGAGGTATTGATGCTCGCTTGGATGAATGAAGAGGCGCTGCGGGCCACCCTCGACACCGGCCGCGGCACCTATTGGAGCCGCTCCCGCCAGGAGCTCTGGGTCAAAGGCGAGACGTCCGGCCACACCCAAGCCGTGTCGGAAGTTCTAATCGATTGCGATCAGGATGCGGTGCTGCTGAAAGTCCGTCAAACCGGCGGCGCGTGTCACACAGGCCGCCCGTCTTGTTTCTATCGGCGGATTAACCCTGAAACCCACCGACTCGACAAAGATTAATCTGGCACGTGTTTTGCGTCTCTTCCCTTGCGTACTAGGGAGTTCAACACGTGTTTGATTGGCTAAAAGGCAACAAAAAAACGGATATTGAGCCTGTTCAAGAGCCTGAACAGCAAGAACGGCGTGTTGCCGATCGTGCTGATACTTATGCTGACGTTGTCGCAAAATCGAACAGTGGTCGCTTCCTGAAGAAAGGCGTTGTCCTCGATCTGTCCTCAAATGGGGCGCGCTTGCGTTTCGAGAATGGTGACAGTCTGCTCGATGGAATGCAGGTCAATATCGCGCGCTATGGCATTAAACGCCGTGGTCGTATGCGGTGGCGGACGCGAACCGATGTCGGCGTCGAGTTCTTGGACGAGATAGAATAAATCGCGCGCAAGGCCAAATAGTTCCTAGACACGGCCTTACGGCGTGGTAAGAGGCGGCAACTCAGGCAGTGTTTTCGAACAAGCCGGGTTCGTTTCCAGAACGAAATGATCAAATTGTCCACAGAATCGGGCTTTCTGTGGAGAGACCCGCCATTTCACGCGAATTTTTTGCCTGCAGCTATCGACTCTTTTTCGATCTGACGCGTTCCTAATGGTGTCGGCAGCGAG
>JBCBDI010000077.1:0-10893 GCA_038529885.1 Pseudomonadota bacterium | reverse complement strand
GCTCAGTTGGTAGAGCAACTGAGCTATGGGCGCATCCGAACGGCCCACATAGTTGAGTGCCCGCGCTCGGTCAACGGTTATTACTGCGCAAAACAGCCCTGTAGGTCCATTCTTGTCATCTGCGTCACATGGGCTCAAACTTAGCGCATGAAACAGGTCTATATCGCTCTCTTTGCCCTGATTTTTGCTGCCGCGTGCGCGAGCACGCCCGATGCGGCCGAAACCGAGCCCATCGAGCCCACACAATCGGCTACGGATCGCGCGATCGAGCGCACAGAAGCTGGATTTGGCGATGCGGCGCTGGCACCCCTCGAAGACGTCAACCTCAAGCGCGAAGACATTCCTGAAGCGCTTAAAGCGATCAAGAACCCATATCTGGTCGATCCTGCAACCAGCTGCGAGACAATCGCCGAAGAAGTCACTGAGCTCGATGGTTTGCTCGGTCGGGACTGGGATATTCCGCCGCCGGACAAAAAAGGCCTCAGCGAGCGCGCTGCAGATGGCGCGTCAACAGCGTTCTTGGATGCGGTCGCGTCCGGAACCTCGAGCATCATCCCGTTTCGCGGTGTGGTCCGCACGGTCAGCGGCGCCAATAGCCATGCCAGCAAAGTTCGCAAAGCCTATGAGCGTGGCTCGCATCGACGAACATTTTTGAAAGCGATCGGCATGACAAAAGGCTGCGCGTACCCAGCAGCCCCCCTTCCCCCGATCGAAGACGTGCCAAAAATCGTCTTTCGTTAATCCGTCGATTCTGATTTTGGTTTGGATTTTGTCGACGCCCAGCGCGCCGAGAGCTCGGTCCGCAGCGCCTCAAATGAGCCGTCTGCGATCGCCCCGCGCATACGTTCCATTAAGGCCTGGAAGAATGCGATATTGTGCCAGCTGAGCACCATAGAGCCGAGATATTCGCCGGAGCGGATCAGATGATGCAAATAGGCCCGCGAATAGTCTTGGCTGGCTGGGCATAGCACCGCGTCGTCCAAAGGCGCCAAGTCTTCGGCAAAGCGCGCATTTTTGAGATTGATCGGGCCATCCCACGTCCAGGCTTGGCCATGGCGGCCGGCGCGCGTTGGCAGGACGCAATCAAACATATCAATGCCCCGTGCCACCGCTTCCACGAGATCAATCGGCTTACCGACGCCCATCACATAGCGCGGGAAAGCCGGTGGCAGATGCGGCACCGTCATATTGATCGTGGCGCACATCTGGTCATGGCCCTCACCGACGGCGAGCCCGCCCAGAGCAATGCCGCCAAAGCCCTGCGCCGCGACAGCTTTTGCGGAGGCTTCGCGAAGGTCTGGATAGTTTGAGCCTTGGACGATCCCAAACAGGGTCTGCGTGTCGCGCGCTCCAAAAGCGTCTAATGAACGCGCGCCCCAGTCGAGCGACAGCTTCATCGAGGCTTCGGCCTCTTCGTGTGTGCAGGGAAAATCGGTGCACTCATCGAGCTGCATGGAAATATCGGCGCCAAGCAAATCGGCTTGAATCTCGATGCTGCGCGCCGGGGTTAAGCGGTGCTCGGAGCCGTCAATATGGCTGCGGAATGTGACGCCGTCAGCGTCCATTTTGCGCAGCTGCGATAAGGACCAAACTTGGAAGCCCCCACTATCGGTGAGCATAGGGCCAGACCATTTGCTAAAGGCATGCAAGCCGCCCAGTTTTTTGACGCGCTCAGCGCCTGGGCGCAGCATCAAATGATAGGTGTTGCCAAGGATGATATCGGCGCCGGTTTGCTGCACCTGATCCATATAGAGCGCTTTGACAGTGCCCGCGGTTCCGACCGGCATGAAGGCAGGCGTGCGAATGTCGCCGCGCGTGGTTTTCAGCCGTCCCGTACGCGCTGCGCCATCTGTGGCTTGGATGGAAAAATCAAATACGGCCACTAGGACAACTCTTCTAAATCTAAGACCTGCAGCAATCGCTCGCGCGCCGTTTGGCACTCGACCGCAAAGTCTGGGTCGGCGAGATCGCTCATACTCAAGCGATCTCTATAGGTCTCGCGCACAACCCTTTGCAAGGCATCGATTTTTTCTTCATCCAGCAGAACGCCTTGATGGCACGCCAGGCGCTGTTCGGGCGTCATGACGACGCGCAGACGAAGACAGGCGGGCCCGCCGCCATTGCGCATGGACTGGCGAACATCGACAAACTGAACACGCCCGATCGGTCCATTGCCAGCGACAAGTGTTTCGCAATAGGCGCGTGTGGATGGTGTCTCTTGAACCTCCATCGGCGCCAGCAGGACCAGTCGGTCTTCGCCTGGCCAGACCAGGAGCTGTGAGTTGAACAGGTAGGATTTAATCGCGTCTTCCAGGGGCACTTCAGCCTCTGGCACCATGACCGGCTGAAGCTCGAACAACCCCTCAGCGGCGGCACGAAGGTCACTCAATAGAGCCTCCGTGTTCTCAAATGCGCGCTCATGGAAGAACAGCGTGTCGTGGGTGCCGACGCAAACGACATCATTGTGGAACGCGCCGGCATTGATGGCTTCGGCGGATTGGCGCGCGAAGACGGTTCGGGCTGCGTTCAGCCCGTGACGGCGCGCAATGCTCTCGCTTGCGAGCCGTGTTTGGCGCGCTGGAAAGCCCTGCACGAGCTCGCCCGCCTCGCGGCCAAACACAAAGAGCTCAACGCCTTCGCGGCCATGATCGGTGCTGAGGCGGACATGGTTTGCAGCGCCCTCATCCGAAAAGTCTGCATGCATTGGCAGCGCGGCGTGAACGCTGAACTGCTCCTCGTCCGAAAAGATGGTGGCGAGCAATGCCGTCGTGTCTGGATGCTCAATCGACCGGTGCAGCATCGATGAGAGGTTCGCAGTGCTCAGATGTAACCGGCCGTCTTGCGTATCCGCGGACGGCGAAACCGTTGCCGCATTGGCGGTCCACATCGAACTCGCTGAGTAAGCCGCTTTCAAAAGACCGGGCCGGTCTTTTGCGCAGCGCTCAATAATTTCGCGGTCGGTTCCGTTGAACCCAGCATCGATCAAAAGATCGAGACTTGGACGCGGGAGCGGTGGCAAAACGCCCTGCACCATGCCAGCGCGGACATAGAGGCGCATCTTCTCAAGGCCTTGCAGCGCCGCCTCACGCGGGTTGGAAATATCGCCTTCATTCTTTTGGCTGGCCAAATTGCCATCAGACATGCCGCCATAATTATGGCTTGGGCCAATCAGGCCATCAAAATTGACCTCAACAGTATCGGTGGAAGACATGGGAACCCCTGCCTTGTGCCTGTCGAAGGGCCGTCTTTGTAGGCCCGAATAATTTGGGTCGGCGCTCGCGTCTCAACAGGCTCAGGGCGAGGCCGAAAGTGGTATTGGCTCTCTACTTCGGGAAACCGACCGCGCCAAGTCTTGAAGCTTGGTCTGCGACTTGGCTCGCTTGTGGCCAGGCACAATAGTCGGCGGCGTAATAGGCGCCGGGACGGAAATTTCCGGACAGGCCTGGGCCGCCAAATGGCATGGCCCCGCTCGCGCCCGCGGTTGGGCGGTTGCGGTTCAGGATGCCGGCTTTCATTTCGGCATGCGCACGGATCCAAAGCGCGTCATCGTCGCTGACCAAGCCGCCGGACAATCCGTAGCGGGTATCATTGGCCCGGCGCAGTGCTTCATCGAAATCACTGACGCGAATGATCTGCATGAGCGGGCCGAACAGCTCCTCATCGGGGACATCGCTCGCCTCAGTCACATCGATCACGCCCGCGGTCACAAAGCCGCCGCCGCGATCCATGCGCTTCAGACGGCGCAAGGATTTGCCGCCTTTCTTAGATAGCATCATCTGGAAATCGGTGGCGTTCTGGGCGGCCTGCTCTGAGACCAGCGGTCCCATGAAGGCGTCTTCTTCTGAAGCGTCGCCAATCCGAAGCGCTTTGGCGCGAGCGATAATCGCATCGACGACTTGGTCGCCCCATTTGCCCTTGGGCAGGATCACCCGGCGCGCGCAGGAGCAGCGTTGTCCAGTGGTGAGGAAGGCCGATTGGGCAGCAATATCGGCCGCCGCTTCCACGTCTGCCGGGTCCCAGACGATGAGTGGATTATTGCCACCCATTTCCAGCGCCAGAATGACTTCTGGCCGCCCGGCGAAATGTTTATGGAAAAACAGCCCCGTCTGCGCAGAGCCCGTGAAGAGAAGCCCGTTTATGTCGCCATCTAGCAAAGCTGCGCCCGTGTCTCGCCCGCCTTGGACGATATTGAGTAAGCCTTCCGGTAAACCGGCTTCAGCAAAAGCGTCGGCCATAATATGCGCCACAGATGGGGCAAGCTCTGACGGCTTAAACACGCACGCATTCCCGGCCAAAAGCGCCGGAACGATATGGCCGTTTGGCAGGTGCCCCGGAAAATTAAAGGGTCCAAAGACGGCCATCACGCCGTGCGGGCGATGAGCGAGATGCGTGGAGCCAAACGCGGCTTCTGAAAAAGCGACGCCAGCGCGTTCAACTTGCGCTTTGATCGAGATGCCGACTTTGGCCGCCATCGCGCCGGCTTCACCTTTGGCCTCCCAGGCGGTTTTACCCATGTCGGAGCTGATCGCAGCGGCGATATCGCCAGAGCGTTTGCTCAGGGCTTCGGCATAGTTTTCCAACACCGTGGTTCGGTCGTGCTGTGGGCGGCGGCCCCAATCCACCTGCGCTTCACGCGCAGAGCGAACGGCATCGGTCACCTGTTGCGGGCTGCTGGCTTGGCCCTCCCAACTTGTTTCGCCCGTCGCCGGATTGGTTTTCTCAAACCAGTCATCCCCTCCATCGCTCCAGCGTCCGTCAATATAGACACTTTTCGCCATGCTAGCTCCTTAGCCAAATCCGCGCTTTGTCACCGCGCTTGAGTTTGAGTTTGTCCAAATGCGCTTCAGTGGTCATGAAACGCGTTTCGCCCATGACCGCCCCTTCGATCAGCGTGGCGCGATAGTCGGCAAGATCGAGCCGAGCGGCGATGCCCTGCGCGCCCGTGGCGTCTCCGACCTCCAGCTCCATGACTTTGCTTTCGCGCGAGGTGCGGATCATATCGCGAGAGGCTTGCATGATCGGACCGCCATCAAAGATGTCGACCACGCGTTCAAACTCAAAGCCTTCCCATTCGAGCAATTTGAATGCTGGAACGCCTTCGACGTGGCAACGCCCGATCACTTCGCGCGCTTCGTCTGGAAGAAGGTCTACATAGATTGGGTATTTCGGCATCAGGTCGAGGATGAACTGATTGTCCGTGGTCGCCGACAGATAATCGGCTTCTGGAAAAGACATGCGGAAGAAATGACGGCCAAGGCACTCCCAAAACGGGGTCTCGCCCTCATGGGAAACCACACCGCGCAGCTCAGCGATAATCCTTTCCCCGAACCACTCTGGCTTGGTCGCAATCAGCATATAGCGCGACTGAGCGAGCAAACGACCAACACCGGCGCCGCGATGTTCTGGACGCAGGAACAAGGTGCCGACTTCGGTGCAGCCGACAAATTCATTGGTCAGGATCAGAGCGTCCATATCAAACCGGCGCGACGCTTCTTGGCTCGCCTGCGCCAATGTGATGATGCGGTAATTGAAAAATGGCGCGGTCATGCCGATGCCGCACTTAACCGCGCTGCAGCCGCCAACTTCGCCGGTCTCAACGTTTTCAAGCATCAAAAGATACTTGCCGAACTCTGGCTGTTCTAAACGCCCCGCGAACGAGTCGACCGATTTGAGGAGACGCTTGCGAAGAATGTCTTCGTCCACCGGCAAAGAGGTAAACCCAGACCCAGACTCAACGGCCATGGCGCGCAGCGCATCGAAATCCGACAACTCTGCAGGACGCATGACATAAGGAGACGTCATCCCATCATCGCCTTGATCTTGCGCGCATCTAAGCGCCCATCTGCAATCCGGTTGAGCAATAGCGCAGAAAGCTGCGCGCGCTCTACGAAGCTCGACATGACGACATATTCTTCGTCAGAGTGGATCCGACCGCCCATGACGCCAAGTGTGTCCACGTTGGGGACGCCAGCGGCGAAGATATTATTGCCTTCGCAGACGCCGCCCGTGTCGACGAATTCAAGCTCAAGCCCGATCGCTTTACCTGTATCAGACACGGCATCGAACAGCGCTTGCTGGGCCGCATTGCGGGGCTTTGGCGGACGGTAGAAGCCGCCGTGCAGGTGCCCAGAGATCCCATCCTTGGCGCAGGCTTTGTCATAGAGCGCTTGAACTTGCGCGGTTGCCCAGGCCGCCGCCTCAGCGTCTGGGGCGCGGCACCCGAACCGGACAATGGCAAGATCAGGCACAATATTGACCGCGCTGCCGCCATCAATCGCGCCGACATTGAAAGACACGCCATCGCGTTCACCATTAAGGCGTTCGAGGCCGATGACCATTTCCGCGGCTGCTTCGAGCGCGCTGCGTCCCTCTTCCTTGGCGCGGCCAGCATGGGCTGAGCGGCCATGGAAGACGATGTCGAAGACGGCGGAGCCTTTGCGGCCACCTGACATGGCGCCAGTGTCCATGCACGGCTCATAAGTCATGCCAATCAGAGCACCAGATTTCGTCGCCTCGTTGAGGTATGGCGCGCTGGCAAAATTGCCGGTCTCTTCATCCGGCGTGATGACGATCTGATAGCCGAGATTGTCTTTCAGCGGGCCCGCTTCAAAAGCCTGCAAGGCGCCGAGCATGAGTGACAGGCCGCCCTTCATATCGGCAAGGCCCGGTCCGTTAAACTTGCCATCGCCCAAGTCTTTGGTTTCGGTAAAGGTCTCCGGCGGAAACACTGTATCATAGTGTCCGCTCATGATGATCTGTTGCGGCGCGTCTGGGCGCGACGAGATGCGGATGATCGGACCGGTATCGAAGGTCTCGACCTTGCCTGTATCGGCGACCATTTCGAACGGATCCGCTTTGATCAGTTCAATCTCGGCTTCCAGCGCACTGAAGCCATCGGCCATGATCGGCGCGAGCGTATCGAGCCCCTCGCGGTTCCAGCTTCCAGTATTGATGTCTGCCCACTTAAATGTGCGGCCTTGCATGGCGGCTTCGAGGTCGGTGACCCGCTCGCAAATCGCCTCATCGTCAGCCGTCTTGATGCTCAAATCGACCATAGCCATCTTGGTTTCACGCTTTCTTCAAAACAACAAGCCCCAGACCGTAGAAGTCTGGGGCCCGAAACTAAATTTGAAATGTAGATCTAGGCGTTGCCTTGCAGCTCCGCAAGAGCCTCTTCCGCCCCGACCAGACGCTCGTCGACATCGTCGCAAGCTGGCGGTGCGTTATTGATAACTTCGAGGTCTTTGCAACGCTCTTTCTCTTTCTTCAGCTCCAGCACTCTGTTGCTGGCATCAAAGACGATAAGCGCACGCGCTGTGTTGTCTTCGGCGGTCATGAAGTCGAGCCAACCGCGGCCACCGCGATTGTTGGCACTACGGAACGCTTCACGCGCACCAGAGCGATCATCACGCTCATAGCGCGACTGACCAACCAGGACCCAAGCGAGGCCCGCATTGTCCAAGCCGCCTTTATTGATGGCTTTGATCAATGCGTCTTCAGCAGCGGCCCAGTCTTGCAGCTCGCTGAACGAGCGACCGAGGCGCTCATACATTTTGCCGTCTGGCGCAAGGTTGGCGGCTTCTTCAATCACCGGGATCGCTTTTTCAAACTCACGCGCCACTTGGTACAAGTTGGCGAGCAGTTCGAGGCGCTGATAGGTTTTTGAAATGCGGCCCGCATTCATTTCTTTTTCGAGAATTTTAGCCGCCGCATATGGCACGTCGAACGAGTTGTAGAAGTTCACAACCCGCATCAGCTCGTCTTCGGTTTGCAGGATGCCGCCAAGATACATAGCTTTTTGCACTTCAAACGCTTTGCGATCTTGTCCACCGCGGAAATAGTCGCCGGCAATGGCGTCCCACAGACGGCGATCAGACGGATCACGCGCCAGCAAGGTCTCGAGCAGCTCTGCTTTTTTCGCAAAATTGCCGGTCTTGTCATAAAGGAAGATCAAGAAGTCGTAGACAGAGCGATCTGCATTCGGGCCATCTGCCGCGAAGACTTGCTCAGCCCATTTCAGCGACTCTGGGAAATTGTCCATTTGCTGATAGAGCACCGCCAGGGTCCACTTTTGCGAGCGGTCCGGCACACCGCCAGCTGCCATCCAACGATCATAATAGGCGAGCGCTTGCTCTTTATTATCCGTCGTCAGGTAAAGCTGAGCGATGTTGTAATAAGTCGATTTGCGATTGTCGGCAGCGATATAGCCTTTGTTCAAGGCCTCGTTGAGGTCTCGGATCGCGCCGGCATAGTCCTCGGTACGGATCTTAATCGCAGCGCTCAGCTGAAGCGCGGCGCCCTCTTCGTAGCAATTAAGCTGTTGCGCGCGCAAAGCGTTCAAGGCTTGCAACGCTGCAGGCGCGTTCTCATTCACCATCAGCTCTGTTTCAGCCTTGAGATAATTCTCAGCATTTGCCGAACTGAACTGCGTCTCCTGACAGGCCTGCGCATTCGCCACGCCAACGCCCAGAGAGGTCATCACGACCAAAGCGGCTGCGCTTTTCATTATGTTCTTCAACATAAGTTTCACTCCTCTCCGCCGCGTAGCGGCACTGTACGCATCGGTACAATATAATCTGTTTTCAGTTGCTTCAGCTTGAAAGTTGAAGCTTTGCAGGAAGGGGATCTTAATCCCCTTCTGCTATAAGAATGTCACGCGTTACTGCTCGAGTGTGAACTGGAGCGGGTAAACAACGTTGCGGCGCTCAGCGGCTTGGCCACGAATAATCTTCGGGGCGAATTCCACACGGCTCACCGCACGTTCGGCTTCGCGTTTAAACACCCGGTCGGTGCAATCTGCCTCTACATTGTAAGGCTTACCGCGCGTGTCCACGTCAAAGCGAACATCGCAAGAGCCTTCAATTCCGCGTTCTGCAGCCCGGCTTGGATAAGTCGGCACTGGTGGACGGATCGGCTGCGCATCCCGGTCTGAAATCGCGACTGGGTTCAGCGCGAGCGAGTTCAAACGTGTCGGCGGCAACTCACTTGGAGGGGCGCCTTGGATGTTTGGCGTTGGCAGATCAATGTCAGACTTACTGGCCGTCAGCTTTGGTGGTGGCGGCGGCTTGTCAGCATTGTTGAGCTTACGCGGCTTATTGCGCGCCCGACGTGTCACAGCCTCTTCTTGAGCTTCTGGTGTGATGCTCTCGAGATTGTATTCACGCAGATTATCGGGCTCTTCAAAATCGGCACTGATTAGCCAACCCATGCCGCGAAACAGAATAACTGTAACGATCGCTGCAACCGGAAGAACAACCAATCTGAACCATGGAGCATGTATCATAGGTCTTCTCCTTTACTCATTGACGACCGAGAGCGGCACGCGCCCCAGACCATCAATTTCGTTGACGATCTCCATGAGATCGATGAGCACCCCGGCTTGGGCTTCAGCATCTGCCTGAACCACCAAGCGCCCTTTCGGATTGTCCTCGCGAAGCTCGCGAATACGGAACCCGACTTCTGACAAGGACACCACCTGCTTGTTCATGTAGATCTCACTGTTCGCATCAATCGCGACCAAGATCCCAAGCGGGCTTTGGCGTTCCTTATTGTTCACTTCCAGCCGCTCAATTTCAACGCCAGGCTCACGAATGAATTGAGCCGTAACGATGAAGAAGATCAGCAGGATGAAAACCACGTCCAGCATCGGTGTGAGGTTGACGTCGTCTTCGGCGCTGCCCGCTGCTTCACGAGATTTACGTGCCATAACTTAGCCTCCTCTAACCTGCGGAACGAATGATGTTCACTCGCTCCATTTGGGCGTCATATGCGATGTCTCGCACTTCGATAATCGTGCCTGTGCGGGCCTGTGGGTGCGCTTGAATGATCAAAGCACTTTCAGGGTTTTCCGCGCGCGCACGCTCCATACCGCCACGCACCGCTGAAATA
Organism: Pseudomonadota bacterium; assembly: GCA_038529885.1. Lineage (GTDB taxonomy): Bacteria > Pseudomonadota > Alphaproteobacteria > Caulobacterales > Hyphomonadaceae > Henriciella. The sequence goes on along the minus strand of JBCBDI010000077.1, from coordinate 1,005 downwards.
TCTGTCAGGCGTCGATTGACCCGGATTTGGTCGGACTCATCGATATAGACAATGATTGCAGGGTTTGGGGGTGGTGGAGAATCAGATGGCGGTGGTGGTGGCTCAGCTCCGAGCGCCTCTTCTTGAATAAAGGTCGAGGTCACGATGAAGAAGATGAGCAGAATGAACACCACGTCGAGCATCGGTGTGAGGTCGACATGCGCTTCCTCAGTCGGACGGGTTGTACGGCCTCTCATCAATAAATCTCCATCTGGTCTTCGACCTTTTGCACGAGGCGACGGACCTTTTTGTCCATACCACTGGCAAATGGAATGCCTGAGATTGAAGCTACCATTCCGGCCATAGTCGGAATTGTTGCTTGTGACACACCGCGTGACAGCGCTTTCGCATCTGCCCCTTCTGTGATCGCCATATTGTCGAACACGGTGACCATGCCGGTCACGGTTCCGAGCAGACCGAGCAGCGGCGCGAGCGCCACCATGGCCTTAGCGAAAGACACATTTGCTTGTGCTTTCTGGCGAACCTCAGAAACGAGTTTGTCTTTTACCCAGTGAGCGAATTTGGATTTGTGATCAGAGCGCGAACGCCACTCTGAAAGCGCCTCCTCTGCCACAGAAGCATGCGCAACACGGAAGTAGAACAGGCGCTCCAGGATAAGGGTCCACATGATGAATGTGGCCCCCATAATCCAGAGAAGCACTGGCCCTCCGCGAGCCAAAAACTCCTGAAGTTCGGTCATTCCCAACATATATGGGCTCCCGATCTAGAGGCGGCTTACGCCGCCCCTCCGCGCTCTGCGCGTTCGGCCACAAGACCAGCTGCTTGCTCATCCAGGATCTGCTGGTTACCGCGCGCCATGGCAGCTGCCAGAGCGTGAGTAAGAAGCAGTGGAATAGCCGCAACCAGACCAAGAACTGTGGTCATAAGCGCAACTGAAATACCGCCAGCCATCAGTTTTGGATCACCGGCACCGAAATTTGTAATCGCGGTAAAGGTAATGATCAT
>JBCBDI010000076.1:0-10895 GCA_038529885.1 Pseudomonadota bacterium | reverse complement strand
TCGCGCATAACCGTTCCAGCGAGATGCGGTCGGAAGCCGAGGAAAGTCTGACAGGCTTGGGCGACGGCAGAATATGTGTTCTGGCCGGCCGAGCGGGTTTCACATTGATTGATCGCGATGGTTTGCTCAACGCTTGGCGCGTAACCCTTCAACACTTTGATGAAGGCATAAGCATCTGTCATGGACGTTGGTTCATCCGTGATCACCATCAGCACTTTGTCAGCGGCCCGTGCGAGCCGCATACAATTGGCCTCGATTCCGGCGCCGAGGTCCAGAATAACTTGGTCATATTGAAGGGCGAGGGCAGAAAGACCGGCTGCCAAGCGAGCAACTTCTTCTGAAGAAAGCTCTGCCAAAGCGCCAGATCCAGAGCGGCCCGGGAGCACATCAAACCCGCCGCTTGCTGATCCGCCATCGACGGGGGTGACCGCGTCTTCTAGTTCGACCCATCCTGCGATTACGGCGGCGAGATCTGTTTCGGGGGCAATGCCAAGCTGAACGTCGACATTGGCGAGGCCAAGATCGCCGTCGACCAGCAAAGTGCGTTTGCCGGCTTGGGCCATCGCACTTGCGAGCGTGATCGACATAAAGGTTTTACCAACACCGCCTTTGCCGGACCCGACCGCGATAATGGAGGCAGGTTCGACCCGCCGCGGTGGGCGCTGGTTGGGGCGCTCTTGGGATTTGGGAAGAAGGAAGCTCATTACGCGGCTCCTTTGAGTGCAACATGGGCAGGTGCGTCTTCTGTCAACAACTGCGCCAGTCTTGATGGGGTCGCGGGCACCAAGCCGCCGCCAATGAATGGCGTGATGGCAAGATGCGAGAAGGCAATCTTTGCGGAGATTAAGGCTGAGACGATCCCGCCGCGACGGCGCGTGACGTCTAGTTTGGTCACAATTGCCCGGCGCACACCGCAACGTGCGAAGGCTCGCGCAGCTTCGTTCAGATCTTCTGGGTGCCCTTCAGCACTGATGACCAGAACCGGTTCTGCGTCGATTACGGAGAGCAAGTCCTGCAGGCTTGCCATGTCCTCTTGATCGAACGGAATGATGGCCGGCATGTCGATGATGCACCGTTGGCTTGCTTCTTTGATCGTTTTGAGGAGTTTGAACAAATCGTCTGGATTGGTTGCCGATCGGATTTGGCCTTGTTCTTTTTCCAAATAAGCAGCCAGCTGCGCGCCGCCTGCTGTGTGGTCGAGGTCGGCTGCGATGGGCAAAACTTCGGCTTTCGCGACCGAAGCGCGGCGCGTAAGTTTCGCCGCCGTTGCGGTGCGACCATGCCCAGGCGCGCCGACCAGGACGATGTTGCGGTTCAAGGCAGGTGGGATTGGATCGCAAGAAATGGCGCTCTGCAGACCTGCGGCCAATGCGGCGCTTGGTTCAGAGCCTTCAAAGCCTTGCGTGAAACCAGCATCAGCAATGCGATCAGCAAAACGCTGCGGTGTGCCATGCCAAAGCAGGGCGTCGCGGACGCGATTGCGGATCGGACTTTCAACAAGGCGCGGCGTGGGCTTGGCCCCGAGACGCGCGAGAATGCGTGATTCGCTTGGCACCATACCCCCGCCAAGCTTGTCCGTTGCGGCCCGTACTTCTACACCCCCGGGAACTTCGCGTTCGGACAGAATGATCGCATCATCGCCCATTTCCGCGAAGATCATTGCCTTAGCAGCCTCTAGAGACTCAGCGGCAAACATCTTCATTCGCATACGGCACACTCCACTTTATTGAACGAGAGTGTTGAAGCGAAATGGTTAACAGATTCTGTTGATTTATTAGTTTTTCACAGGAGATCGCGATTGTGGCTGAAGTTTAAGGCCGGCAGACCCCGTTCACCTTTGCGTGAGGGTGCATTTCGCCATCTTCCCAAACAGGTATAGGGTGGCACCTCACTATGGAGGGGCTCTCTCATGGACCTGTCACACCGCACGACTGTGAAAACGGTCGCCGTCTTTTTGCTTCTGGCGGCGATTTCTCAACCCGTTTACACCGCGCTTTATCTCGGCGCGCCCGAGGTGGATCGCCAATTCCTTTGGGGCTTAGAGGGCCTCTTATTCGTTTTGCTCGCCGCTTTTGCCGGATCAGCTTTGGTCATGGCCAAACGCTACACGCTGGGCTTTTCCGCGATTGCCTTCAGCGCGGTTTTGAACGTCGTCCAGGTGGGCGTGGGTCTGACACAGTTTACCCCGTTCCGCGAAGCCGCCGCCGCTAATCCCGATTTAGGCGGTGTCGCATTCTCCGTCGTGGCGTTCTCATTCTTTGGATACAATGCAGCGAAAATCCTACTTGGCCTCGCGGCGATTGTGTTTGGCATGGCGAAGCTGAAAGACGGCGGCAAGCTGCTTGGCGGGCTGACGGTTTTGGTGGGCGCGATCGCCTTTGTTGCCAATACGCTGGTCATGATGTTCGGGTTGCAGGGCTTCTTGCCATCGCCTGTGGCGGGCGGCTCCGGCGTGGTCGCGACTCTCCTGCTGGCGCTTTGCTTGCTGAGCTTGAAGAGCGACGACTAGATTCCTCAACCGCGATCAGAGCTTAGAGGCTGTCTCGGTTATTCGATCTACCCGCCCTTTATGGGCATGGTGGACGGAAAGCATCCTCTGCGCCTTTTGGAAACAGAAACAAAATAAAGTGCCCCAAGATTAAACTCTGACTTGCCAAGATAAAATCCCATCTAAATAACGGTCTACGGGGTTAATCTTGAGGGGACACATTCCATGCGTTTCAAATCCGTTGCGCTGTTCGGCGCAGCTTCGTCTTGCTTGTTGGTCAATATGTCGGCGGGGGAAGCGTCCGCGCAAGCCATTGTCGTAAACGATGATGATACAGTCTTAAATCAGACCGCTGATGCGTCCAATCCAACGGACTCGGTCATCTTGGTTTTTGGGGAAGACTCGACCATCAATCTGATAGGCGCCAATTTAGATGGGGGCCCCTTCGTGCCATTTGACGGCCCCGATGACTTAGACGGCTTGGACTTTTCAGGGATCAATTTCTTCGCGCGGCGAGGAACGGTTTCAGTCGATGCTAATTCCAGCGTTTCGACGGACTCCTTTGGTATTTCGAACCTATTGAGCGCGATTGATCCATTCGGCGTGGATACGACGGATATTCCAATTGATACCGATGAGTTTCTCACGGTCACCAATGCTGGCACCATTACCAGCACGCAGGAAGATGGTGTGCGCGCCGCGACTGGATTGACGCTGGTGAACTCTGGATCGATCGAAGGCGGGTCCACGCTCGATGGAGAGGTTATCCAAGGCATCTTTACCTCAGCAGGCGACGGCGTGTCTGCGTTCCACATTCCGACTTTTGCGGCCGGTGTGCCAGATGACGTGCCGCTTTCATCCGTGACCAATACCGCAACCGGCACCATCCATGGTGCGCGTATTGGCGTCATCCTTTCTGGCGGCGGCGAGATCCTCAATGATGGTAGCATCATCGGCGAGGTCGGTGGCGCGATCGTCCAAACCGCCGAATATTCATTCTTCGACAGCGTCCTGAATGACATTGTTGTATTCGCGCCCCGGACGCGCGCCCTGATCACTAATAATGGGATCATTGAAGGCGTGTTTGATGATGGAGCGCGCCTGTCTTCATATTCAAACGATTTGACCCGTCAGTCCTTCGACCTGTCAGACGTCGACACTGAAGCAGAGGCTTTGGCGCTTTTTGACCTGCCGGCATTGTCAGTGGCGTCCGACGCTGCATTTAGCGATTTCGATGCTGTGCTCGTGAATACAGGTCGCATCGAAACGGCTGCGCCTGCAGACGGCGATGCGGTAGGGGCTGTCTTTGATCCTGTGAGCGGTGAGCAATTGCCGGTCTTTTCAGTATCCACCTTTAATGCTGTGTCGATGGGCTCGGGGGCAGGCTACATTTACAATGCGCCGACGGGCATTATCCGCTCTCAAAATGGGGCGGCGGCCTTGGGTCTCTTCGCGGTTGACGTGATCAACGAGGCGTCGGGGACCATTCGGGTCAATAATGAAGGCACCATAGACGGCAATATTTCCGGCAGTGATGGGCAAGAGTTTATTCTCAACCTTGGCACCATTTCCGGGTCTATTGGATTGGGCCTCGGCGACGATCTCGTGATTTTGTCTGCCGGATCGACTCTGTCTGAAGATCTAACCCTTGGCGAAGGCAATGATGTCCTGATTGCCGACACAACCGGATCAATTGGCGGGTTTGCTGACGGTGGCGACGGGGATGACTTTCTTGGCCTAATCCTTGGCGGTTCGGCGCTGAGCACCGATCAGCTCTTTGGCTTCGAGCGAGTGGAAACATTTGGGACGGGCGACATCACCGGATTGGACCTTAGCCAAGTCGGCGAGTTGAACCTAGGAGATGGCGGCTCATTGGATGTCGGCAGCACCGGGTTCACAGGCGGCCTGTTTGTCAATCAAGGCGGCACGGTGGTCGGCACAGGTGAGCTAGAGTTTTTGGTCGTCAATGGCGGCGGCGCTGTATCGCCGGGCAATTCGATTGGGCAATTCACCGTGACGGGCGATGTCTCGCTTAGCGCGGGCTCAACCTATGATGTTGAAGTCAATGGCACGGCAAGCGACCAAATTCTCGCATCCGGCGTCGCGACGATCGCCGGGGGCAGCGTGCTCGTCTCAGGGGAGGACGGGGTCGATTTGCAAGCCGGCCTCGGGACCCAGCAATATACCATTCTGTCGGCAGATGGCGGCGTCACAGGCGCCTTTGAATCGATTTCTGACAGTCTGCAATTCTATCATGCGAGCCTCGCTTCAACGGCCACTTCGACTTTCGTCGTGCTTGATCCTGTGGGCGCCGACTTCTTGGCCGTTGCGCAGACCAGCACGCAGCAATCCTTGGGCGGCGTGCTGCAGGGCGAATTGCTAGACGCGGAAGGCGATTTTCTGGATCTGATGCGTAATTCGTTCCCCGGTCTGACGGATGCGCAAGTGCGATCAGGATTGGACAATCTGTCGGGCAGCTTCAATGCCGGAACACCCATCGTCACCTCGCAATTAGCCATTGCGACAAGCACCGCCGCGCGACGGGATGCAGAGCTTGAGCCGGGCCAAAGCACAGTCTGGGTGGAAGGCATTTATGAAGATTTCGAATTTGACGATGCCGAAGACCTGACATCGCAAGCGATCGTCTCAGGCGTTGAGCTTGGCCTTTCAAGGGGGCTCGTCGTTGGCGGGTTCCTCGGGATCACACAAGGTGAGGTCGAAGACGCCTTGGGGTCTGCGACCGAACAAGACGGCGTGATTTTCGGTGCTTCAGCGCGAACCTCTCTCAAAGGGCTCAATATTTCCGGTTCGCTTGGATATCTCGATCAAGACGGCGACACACGTCGCCAGATCAGTGTCGGCTCGGTCAATCGAACCGCCATATCTGAGGCCGATTCAGAAGGTGTGTTCGCATCGATTGAAGCCTCCTTTTTGAAGCCGCTTTCAGATCGTCTCTCAGTCGGTCCTGTCGCGAGCTTGGTTGGCACTCGAACCAAAACTGATGCCTTCGCAGAAACGGGCGCGGGCAGCGTCAGTGTTTCTCAGGGCGATCTCGATTTGGTTCGCAATGTCGTCCGAGCCGGTGTGCATGCAGAAGGCGAAATCGGTTTGTTTGATCTGTCGCTCCGCGGCGGCTGGCAAGGGGATCTGCGCGATCAAAGCGTTCAATACGACGCGACCTTGGCGGGTGTTTCAAGCGGCTTTGCCGGAGAGAGTACGGGTCTATCGGAAGATGCCGGTTTCGTGGATTTAATGGCGGATACCAGCCTCAATGACCGCGCGAGCTTGTCGTTTGGCTACCAAGGTGTGTTCGGAGACCGGCATAGCTCGAATGGTGCCTATGCGCGTTTGGCTCTAAAATTCTAAACGGCGAAGCCCGAAGGCGGGGTCACGCAAACCCTTGCGTGCGCCCGTCGACTATTTCGCTCAAGGTTACACCGAGCTGGCCATCAGCGACGACCAAGCGGCCGCGCGCCATCAGGCGGTCTGAGACATAAATATCAACGAGGTCCGTCGTATTGTTTTCCAACGCGACAATCTCATTCTCTGAGAGCGCCATCAATTCTTCAACTGGAACCCGCGCCTCGCCGAGCACCACATCCACCTTCACAGGGGCATCCATGAGGCTGTCTTCGAGGGCGCGGTTTACGGTCATGTGCGAATGATCTCAGATTGGGTTGATCGGTTCAGACTGGCGGTGAATGGTAACCGAGAGGTGAACGAACCGGCTTATTCGCCAAATAAGTCGCCTTGGCCTTCGATCACAACTGCGGCGAGGCGGCGCACGCGCTGAAGCGCGGCTTGGCGATCGGTTTCGTCAATCGCCGCATGCTCCAAATGCGCGGCAAGATCGACAATACTGGTCAGCACTTTTTTCAGCTCTTCAGAGGTCTTGGCGAGCTTGTCCGCTTCTTCGGCGAGGGCATCATTTCGAGCGATTGCCGCGCCGCCGGCCTGTGCGTCGCTGAGCAAAAGAGCCAATTCCTGCGTGGTCATGCTGATCGTCTCAGCGCGTGGAGGTTCAGGCGCGCGAAAGTCGCTGGCAAAGGGGTAGGGTTCGATCTTCTCGATGCGCCGCTTCATTCGATCAACTCATCGTCAGCGTCGCGCACCAATATATCGCCGCGTTTCACCAGTGTGCGCGCCAGCGTCAGGATCTCTGCGCGGGCGGCCTCGATATCGCTGCGGCGGACCGGTCCAGACGCGTCCATTTCCTCGCGCAGGAGGTCACTCGCGCGCTGGGTCATATTCTTAAAGAAAGCGTCCGTGACAGCGTCTGGCGCGCCCTTGAGGGCGAGGGTCAGTTCAGCGCGATCAACGCTGCCAAGAATGGTCTGCATGCTGGCCGGATCGAGCGAGGCGAGGTCGGCAAAGGTGAACATCAACGCGCGGATCTTTTCGCCAGACCCCGGCTCAGCGGTATTCAAAGAGGAGAGCAAAGTCTCTTCTGACTGGCTGTCCAGTTGATCGAAAATGCGCGCCACATGCTCATGACCACCACCTAACTGTGTTGGTTTGGCTTGATCGAGCTCTTTCGATAGTGCCAGCTCCAGCGCTTTGATCGCGCCCGGATGGACCTCGCCGAGGCTCAGCATCCGTTTCAGCGCTTCGGTCGCGATCGATCGCGGGAGCACGCGTACCGTTTTCGCAGCTGCATCGGGGGCGAGGCGCGACAGGATCAGCGCGATCACTTGCGGGCTCTCATCCTGGATCATATTGGCGAGCGCGGTGCCTTCAAGCGCCGACAGGCGGCTCCAAACCGAGCCGGGGGCCGGGTCGGTGGTCGATGGGCTTGCCTTCATGGTCTCTAAATAGACGCGCAACGCGCCTTGCTCTGCATCCTGATCTTCGGGAAGCGCTTGCATGGCTTGGCTCAATTGCTCTGCCTCTTGCGGAGAGAGCTGCGACCAGACGGACGCGGCTTTTGCGCCGAGTGCCCGCATCAGCATGGCGCTTCGACGAAGCCCGGCCGGAGACGCCGTCGGGGAGAGGGCAGGTAAGCTCATCTACTCCTCCGCATATGACATCCACCCACGCACCAAGCGGGCTGTTTCATTCGGCTTAGACTCAGCGAGCGTACTCGCCGTTTGCAGATCCGACCCCTCAGCGGGCGAAGGAGCTGGCGCTGCGAGCCGGGCCGGTTGCGCAGGATAGGGGTCGCTCGGCGCAGGTGCAGGCTGCATAGGCTCAATGGAGCGGGTCGCGGGCGAATTCAGGAGCGAGATTAAGAGCAGGCCGCAAAGCAGGCCGAGGCTGGTAAGCTCAGCGATCTGCATCGGCGTCAGATTTGCGCCAACCCCGCGCGCGAACGGAAATTGCGTCAGTGTCAGCGTGTCTGTTTCAGCATTGTATCCGATCGAGGCGGCGAGGACGGCTTCAATTTGCGTGCGTGAGGCGCGCATGTCAGACGCGACGGTCCCATCGATCATGATCAAGATCTGCCGGTCAGTGCGGCCGGTAACCGAAACGCGCACTTTGTCGGCGCCAGTGATCGGCTCCAACAGATAGGTCAATTCTTGCTCGGCGCGGTCGCCGATTGGCGCCGGCATTGGTGCGCTGAAAATGTCTGTTGCCCGCAATGCGAAAACCCCCGCCGCGAGTAAAAGCGCAGCAAGGGCGAGAAGACGTGTGGTCGGTGTTCGATTGGACGCGCTCATTGACTACACCTTCGCCCGACGCAGGTGCGGGCGTTCCCGTCTAGTCATACGGGAGGCGTCGTAAACGACGCTTTAACAAGGACTTATTCAACGCAGCCCACGCAGCAGGGCGCGCCGGTCCTCAAAGCTTAGCGATATTGCTGCAGCCGTGTGGTGCGAAGGCCTTTGCGGCCGTGCTTAGAATAAAGCGCGCGCCAGCCAGAGAATTCTTCTTCGCTAAGGTCGTAGCGTCGAAGCGCTTCTTCCTCAGACAAAAGACCACCGCTCACGGCGGCAACAATTTCTGCCTTGCGGCGAGTAACCCAGCGAGTGATGCCAGGCTTTGGCAAATCTGCCAGGGTCAGCGGACGGCCATCCGGGCCGCGTACGCTGAGAAGTTGAGCGTTCTGCGCCATTTTTTCCACCATCTTCTATTGGTTTCGAATGGCCACTTCTGTGACCATGGCGTTCTTATACAGGAGCCGAATTAAAGTCGGTTTCAGCGGGGTCTGTGAATTTTCATGAAAATTGGACACAACCCACGCGCAGCCGTTAGGGGCCTGTTTGGAAAGTTGTATCGATTTGGATCAAAAGGCCCGATTCCCTGTGTTTGCAACAGGATGAGAAGCGTCGCACAAGTTTCGGGCCAAGTTCAGCGGGTCAATTTTTTTAAATTATTTTCCGCTTAGCTTGGCGAACCGGGCGAGATCGGCCGCTGTGTCGCCACTTATGTCGGGACAGGCATTGATGAACAATTCCGCCGCATGACACGTGCCGCGGACCTCACGGCAACGCGCAGCCACGCCTGCGCGCATCAGCAGTTGATAAAAGGCCACGCCTTCATCGCGTAGCGGATCGCATTCATTGACGCTGATCATAGTTGGCGGCAGGCCGCGCACATCGTCTTCTGTGGCAAAGAGCGGCCAAGCCAGCGGGTTTTTCTTCTCAAGCTCTTCCATTCCATAGGCCATTGCGCCGCGATTGGAGTGAAGGGCGATGAGGATGCCATTATTCTCAATTGAAGAGGGCAGGTCCTCTCGCGGCCAAGAGCCCGCAATGTACGGACAAAGCGGATAGAGACCACTGATCAGGTCGATCTGGCCCTCTTGCTTAAGCTTAAGACCGGTCGCGATGGTGAGGTTGCCGCCGCCGCTTTCACCGGCAACTACGATCCGGTTTGGATCAATGCCGAGCTCTCTTGCATTCTCAGACAGCCATTTCACGCCGGAGACACAATCATTCAATCCAGCAGGGAAAGGCGCGACCTCTTCCGAAGACGACGGCGTCAGGCAATTGCGAAAATCGACCATGGCCACCGCGACACCGTTCGCGGCGATGACTTTCGACCAGGCGCGATAGTTTCCATAGAAGCAAGAAAGCACCATCATGCCGCCGCCATGGATGTAATAGATGCAAGGCAGCGCTTCGTCCGTTTGCGGTCGGACAAACCGGATCTTTACGGTGTTGCCGTCCGGGGCCGAGGCAAATTCCTTCTCAGAGATGTCGAGCCCGGCAGACGGCGCGACCTCTTCGGTGTCCATCATTTCCAGCATCATCCGCATCTGTTCAGCGACGGCTTTGGCTTCGTCTGAATTGGCCTCAGCAAGTTGCGCTTCGCGCGAGGCGACGTCGCTTTCTTGCGGGGTCGGGAAGACCGATAAGATCGCTTTCAGTCTCGGGTCCAGTCTTGGATCATTTGCGATATCGGCCATGCGTTTGGTGCTCCCATCTCGTTTCGGAGCACCGAAGCATAGATTGGTCCTGGCGCGCTAGTTTGTCGTCGCGAGAGTCGCGCTTAGGCGAATTGCGGAGCGATTTTCAGGTTCTTCACCCAGCCAAGCTTCTCATAGATGAGCAGCATCGTGCCATTATAATCGACAATGCGGTTCCAAATGCCTTTGCGCGGACGGTGCAGAGCACTGACCGGTTCATCATGATGATGGTCATGGAAAGCCTCGCCGCCGGTCAGAAGACCGATCAAATGGTCAGCCCAGACCGGCGTCTTCAAATGCCCGAGCACATTGATGCCATAGGTGGTCGCGTGGAACTGAATGGCGCGGCCAATAACAAAGCTGGCATGGCAAATCGCGGTCAGAACCAGTGAGCCACCTGCGGCCCAAACGATGAGGTAAATCAAGGCTGGGATGACCAAATGCAGGACCAATGAAAGCGAGTTATAGAACTCATCCATCCAAACGATGATCGGATGCTTCTTCAGCCAGAGCGCCATTGGGCGGGCCATATCTTTGGTGTCACGCCAAATGATCCAACCGACCCAAGCCCAACGTTTGGACTCAAACGGATTGTGCGGATCGCCCGGGCCGTCGGAAAAGCGGTGATGCTGGCTGTGATAATTGACCCAGTCGCGGACATTGCCTTGCATCGCAATCATCAGATTGATCATAGTGATCACCTGGCCGGGTGCTTTCAGCTCCCCAGCGCGGTGCTGCATGATCCGATGTAACGGTCCAATCCCGGCATTGCAGATAAAAATCGAGAACAGAACAATGCCAATCCCAAGCGGCAGATAATACCAGCGCAGCGTCAGTCCCGAGAGCGTCGCGCCAAGGATGATGACTGTGATGAGAGTGGCCAGTCCCAAAACTGGATACAGAATAGCCGAGAAGAAACTCGCAAAGTTAAAGGTTTTCCAAGTCTTAGGAATCGCGACCGAGCGAGGGATCATTCTGAAGGCCTCCGAAATGCTTTTGCGTATTTTGCGACTGCTTCGCTTTAAGATTGAGTTAAGACTCGCTCTCAGTTTGCGGAAG
>JBCBDI010000075.1:0-10971 GCA_038529885.1 Pseudomonadota bacterium | reverse complement strand
GGTCTATTCAAGCCACAATTTCCGAAACATGATGGCCCTCAAGGAGGCGCCCTCATGTCCACACCCTTTGATATCACCACTGTCAGCTATTCTCGCTTCACCTTTGAACGCGACGGCCGCGTGCTCACCGCCGCGATTACCTCAGACCATCCGGTCAATGGCGTCGATGCGGCCATGCATGAGGAGCTGGGGCGCGTCTTCACAGACCTGCAGCGCGATAGCGGGTCCGACATCATCATTCTCACCGGCAAAGGCCGCGCCTTTTGTGCCGGCGGCGACTTTGATTGGTTTGACGAGCAGATTTCTGACCCTGGCAAGTTTCGCGACATTGCCTGGGAAGCCAAACGCATCGTGACCTCCATTCTCGACATGGAGAAGCCGATGATCTGCCGGCTCAATGGCGCCGCGGCGGGCCTTGGCGCCACCATCGCGCTCTTGTGCGATATCATCATCTCGGACGACAAAGCCTTGATCGGCGACCCGCATGTCAAAGTCGGACTGGTGGCGGGCGATGGCGGCGCGCTGATCTGGCCGCAACTGATCGGGTTTGCCAAAGCCAAGGAGCTGCTAATGACAGGCGACTTGCTGACCGCGAGCGAAGCCAAAGAGCTCGGCCTGATCAATTATGCCGTGCCGAGCGATGCGCTTGATGCCAAAGTTGGAGAGCTTGTCGCAAAGCTCCAGGGCAACCCGAAATGGGCGGTGCGCTGGACTAAAACGGTCGCCAATATTCCGCTCCGCGCCCTTGCCGCACAGATGATGGATGCGAGTGTCGGCTGGGAGAGTGTCTCTAATTATATGGATGACCGCAAAGAAGCCGTCGACGCTTTCCGCGAAAAGCGGTCACCCAAACTGACAGGCGAGTAGGCCATGAGAGAACTTGTCCTCAACGAACGCATCGGCGCGGCCAATGTCATCACGATCAACAGGCCAGAGGCGCGCAATTCGGTAAACCCCGAAACCGCTGCACTGTTGAAGGCGGCATTTGAAGGAGGCGAGGCCGACGAGGCGGTGGCCGTGCACATCCTCACCGGCGCGGACGGAAACTTTTGCGCGGGCGCAGACCTAAAGGCCGTCGCCAAACAAGAACGGTTTGAACGCGAAGCGCCGATGGGCCCGACCTGGCTCGACATGACCAAGCCTTCCATCGCTGCGGTCGAAGGCCATGCGGTCGCGGGCGGCTTAGAACTGTCTATCCTCTGCGACTTGCGTGTGGCGAGCGAGACGGCAGTCTTCGGCGTATATTGTCGGCGATGGGGCGTGCCGCTGATCGATGGTGGCACGGTGCGTTTGCCGCGCCTGATCGGTCAGTCTCGCGCCATGGACATGATCCTGACCGGGCGCGCCGTCGACGCAGCAGAAGCCTTATCCTTCGGCCTCGCCAATCGCGTCGTGCCAGCAGGCAAAGCGCTGGAAGCCGCTCTCAAAATCGCCGAGCAACTGGCCGCCTTCCCGCAAGTCTGTATGCGCAATGACCGGCTGAGCGCGATGAAACAATGGTCGCTCTCCCTACCAGACGCCCTCACTTTCGAAGCCGAGATTGGTCGCGACTCTTTGCGCGCAGGTGCGAGCAGCGGCGCCGCGCGCTTTGCTGGCGGCAAAGGCCGCGGCGGTGATTTTGGCGATATTTAAGCGAGCGACTGATACATCGCGATCAGCAGATTAAACCCGCGCACATCGCCAACCAGACCCGGCTCCATCCGGTTCATCACATAGGAAAAGCAAAGCCGCGCGTCCTGGTCGATCAGGACGACAGACCCGCCATATCCGCCCCAATAGGCGATATGCTTATTCGGGCCGAGCGGCATGGGGTCCGCCGAGATGCCATAGCCCATCCCGAACACGACAGGAATTCCGAGCGCGAGATCCATGCCCGAGGTTTGTTGATCAAACACGCGGCGCGTGCCCTCGGCGGACATGATCGTCTTGCCAAAGGCGCTGCCATCGCACGCCATTGGCGTCTGCGCCCGAACAATCGAACGGGCATTGCCATGGCCGTTTGCCGCCGGGATCTCAGCCGCGCGCCAGGCTCTGGTATTGGCGGCAGAAGCCTCAACAGCAGGGTTTCGGAAGGTGCGCGAAGCGATCGTGTCATTCTGTTCGATGTCCAAAGCCGGCGGCGGGATGAGATCCCCCACGCGTTGATCGGTCTCTTCGCTTGTCCCGATATGGAAATCGGCTCCGAGCGGCTCTGCGATTTCCGTGCGGTAGAAATTCCCCGGCGATTGGCCAGAGACGCGGCGAACCACTTCGCCGATCAGATGGCCTTGCGTGAGTGCGTGATACCCAGATTGCGTGCCCGGCGTCCACCACGGCGCCTGTCGGGCAAGCGCGCCTGTCATCCATTCCCAATCATAGATGGCGTCTTGCGATACCGGCTCATCCATGCCGGAAAGCCCGGCGCTATGGCTCATAAAGTGACGAAGCTCGACCCCGTCTTTTCCGTTCTGGGCGAATTCGGGCCAGTATTTCGAAACCGGCGCATAGAGATCGACCTCACCTCTGTCGGCCAGCAAGAGCAAAGACATGGCCGCCATCGTCTTGGTGCTCGACCAGACATTGACCAAAGTATCTTCTTGCCAAAGATCGGTTTTGGCTTCGTCCAAATGCCCGCCCCAGAGATCGACGACAAAGTCGCCGTCATGACTGATCGCCACGGAGGCTCCGACCTCATTGTGGTCTTTAAAATTGGCCTCAAAGGCGGTTTTCACCGCTTCGAATTTCGGCGCGCATTGGCCGTGAATGGGGGTGCCCATGAAGTGTTTCCTCACCGCGTTTTCTTTTATCCGTCCTGATCTCACTATGAAAATCAAGGCCGCGGGAAAGGTGTCGTCGGGACAGTTGCAGACACTAAAAAAACGCGCGGCCAGGACACCGCGCGTTTTTCGAGGGAGGAACGCTTTTCGCGATTTCTTATTGGACCTCGGTCCGACCTTGGCCGCTTTGCCCTGCCAATTGCGCGAGGACATCGGCGACGACTTTTTTCTGACAGGCGCGGCGGACCGCATTGCGGGCCGATGGATATTCGCTGCCAAGCTTGGGCTGACAAACCGTCCAGGCTTGAGAGCGAATGCTGCGAATTTTGTCTTGCATAGACGCATCAAGATCGATTTCGATTTGAACTTGTTCAGACCGAGGCTGATCAGCTGCCAAGGCGGGAGAGAACGCCATGGCAAGGGCGCTGGTCAGGGCAAGAGCGAGTGTTCTGGGAGTACGCATGATTTTTTCCTATTTTCTGACGCAACCTTGCTGGCTGCGAGATCAGGAAAGCCGAAAATCGCGCTGCCCTCTCCTCAATCGCGAATTTGCGGACGCTTTTTCAGAAATGATCCGCCTTTTTCAAAACTGATAAGGGTTTGACCTTTCGGCCTTTCTCCCCTATCTCCGCGTCTCTTCGTGGTGATTTGGCCGGTCGGCTTGCAGCCACGTAAAACAAGTCGCTAAAAGGCCGTGCGGAGAGGAAAAGACGTAGCGTCTGCCCCCGCCTTCCGAACAGCGACAGAATCTGAGTGGAGAGGCTGATGCCGATCAAAATTCCAGACACTTTGCCTGCGCGCGAAACGCTGATCCAGGAAGGTGTGTCCGTTCTGTCTGATTCCGATGCGATCCGACAGGATATCCGTCCGCTTCAGATCGGCCTCCTAAATTTGATGCCAAATAAGATCCGCACCGAAACGCAGATTGCGCGTTTGATTGGGGCAAGCCCATTGCAGATTGAAATGACCCTAATCATGGTCGGCGGCCATACGCCGAAAAATACCAGCCAGGAGCATTTGATCAGCTTCTATCAAAACTGGGACGCGGTGAAGCATCGCAAGTTTGACGGCTTCATCATTACCGGCGCTCCGATTGAGACGCTGCCTTTCGAGCAAGTGACCTATTGGGATGAGCTGAGACAAATCTTCGAATGGACGCGGACCAATGTGCATTCCAGCTTCTTCATTTGCTGGGGCGCGATGGCGGCGGCGTATCATTTTCACGGTGTTCCTAAGCATGGCCTCGCCGACAAAGCTTTTGGCGTTTATCGCCACCGCAATCTGGCGCCCGCCTCACCCTACTTGTCTGGCTTCAGCGATGATTTCCAAATCCCTGTCTCGCGATGGACGGAGGTCAGAGCCACTGAGATTGCCAAAGCACCTGACCTGAAAATCCTGATGGACAGTGATTTTACCGGGCCCTGCCTGCTTTCAGATGCCAAGGCGCGCAGTCTCTATTGCTTCAATCACATCGAATATGACTCGACCTCTTTGAAAGAAGAGTATGACCGCGATGTCGCTGCCGGAAAGCCAATCAAGCCGCCGCATGGCTATTTTCCGGGCGATGATGTCACCGCCAATCCGCAAAACCGCTGGCGCTCTCATGCCCATCTTTTGTTCGGAAACTGGATTAATCAGGTATATCAAACTGTCCCATATGACGCGGATGAGATTGGCGGTTGAAACAGCACACGATCAGTTTCTGCCGCCTGCGAACCTTCCGTGCTGAAGGCGTGATTTACGAATGAGTGACCCTGCCACAGCCTACACATTAAGGCCGCCGCTTCGCTCGGAACTATCTGCCCTTTCGGAGCTTTGCCTTAAGTCTAAAGCCTATTGGGGGTATGATGCAGACTTTATGGTCGCTTGCGTTGACGAACTTACGCTGACGGAGGACGATTTGCAGACCGATCCGATGATCGTCGCCGAAGACGAAACAGGCGTTGCTGGCATCGCTCAGCTGAGCTTAGCATCAGACGGGTGCTATCTCGAAAAGCTGTTCATCGACCCCTCCCGCATGGGGGAAGGGTTCGGACGCCGCCTCTATGACTGGGCGCTCCAAACCGCGGCGGCAAAAGGAGCGAGCTCGATGATTATCGAAGCCGATCCAGGGGCTGCCTCGTTCTATGAACGTCTGGGCGCGAAGCGGGTTGGAGAAGCATCGTCAGGATCTGTCGCGGGGAGAACGCTTCCCCGTTTCATCCATCCCCTCTAAGGGGATCAGATGAGTTATTTCGCCAACGAGCCCGATCACGTCACAGAAATCCGGCGCCAATTGCAGCGCTTTGTTGAGGAACACGCGCCGCGCGACAAGCGCCGCGAATGGGACCGTCAATCCACGTGGCCGCGCGATGTGTTCAAACAGATCGCAGAGATGGGCCTGATCGGCCTCACCATCCCAGAAGAATATGGCGGCATGGGCCAAGACATTATCGGCGCGACCGCCGTGATTGATGAGCTTTGCCAAGCCGGTGCTTTCTTGGCGGGCCCTTACATTCACGCTGCCTTTTATGGCGGTATGAACTTGTCTGAGAATGGTTCAGAGGAGCAGAAAGCGGAATTCCTCCCCAAGCTCGCACGCGGCGAGATGTTCCTTTGCTATGGCCTGTCCGAACCCAATGTCGGCGGCGATCTCGCCAGTGTCGAAACGCGCAGTGCCATGGACGGCGATGAGATTGTCATCAATGGCGCGAAGCGCTGGTGCACCGGGGCAGATTGGTCTGACTATATCTATTGTCTGACCCGATCCGGTCCGCCGGAAGAACGCTATAAGAATCTTACCTTTCTGCTGATCCCGACCAATGCGCCGGGCGTGTCCATGCAGGCGATTGAGCATTCAAACTTGCGCTACACCAAGTCCATGGACGTCTATTTCGACAATGTCCGCCTGCCCAAGTCTGCGATTGTCGGCGGCGAGGCCAATTGGAACAAAGGTTGGAAGCTGCTTGCCGGGCGCGCCCTCGATGTCGAAAAGATCGAAATCACCGCGGTCGCCTATGGCATTGCCCGCGCCGCGGTCGAAGAAGCCTGGCAATATGCGCAAGAGCGTGAGCAGTTCGGCAAGCCCATCTCGCAGCACCAAGCGATCCGCCACAAATTGGTGACCGCCCGCACCAAGCTGCAAGCGGCAAAGCACATGCTCTATCATGGCGCCTATCTCGCGCAGACCGAGCAGCCCTGCAGTATCGAAACCTCGATGGCGAAACTCTTTGTCGCTGATACGGCAGTTGAGATCGCGACGACGTGCCAACAAGTTATGGGGGCTTACGCGCTGTCGGACGCCTATGACATGGAGCGCCATGTCCGCGACTTGCTGGGCATGCCGATCGTTGGTGGCTCGTCCGATATGCAAAAGAACAATTTGGCGAGCCTCATGCGCCTTTAGCCGGATCTGGCAATTGTGCTGCGCACAGATCGCAGGCATAAATCTTGGAAACTGCGAAAAGACATCCGCCATGGATCTGACAGCCCCTGGTCTTGAAAACCCTATCGTTCGCCTTGAGCCGATCGAAGACCAGCATCGCGCGCTTATTTTCGCGTCTGAAATCGAAGAGTCCGTCTGGAAGTGGATGCCCGCTCTGCCGGGTGGAACCAATCTGCAGAACTATTTTGACTTCATATTGAAGGCGCAAAAAGCGGGAAAAGCAGCGACCTATGTCGTGTTTCGACAAGAGGATGGCGTCTTTGCGGGTGTCACCGGTTTCAATGAGATCAATAAAATTCATCGACGCCTACGCAATGCGCTCGCCTGGCATCCGCCACATCTCGCGACCCCTCAACTCTACCAAGCCGGGCAATTGGCGATGATCCAGCGCGCCTATGATTGGCGCGCGAAACGCCTCGAGTGGCAAGTGAACACGAACAACACTTACATGATGACCGAACTTGCCGCCATCAATCCGACCCGCGAAGCGCTGTTTCGAAACTTTGAACGCACCGCAGATGGCGTTTGGGTGGATAAAGAAGTTTATGCGATGACGCGGCCGGAACTGGCGGGCGCGATCCAGCGATTGACCACCGAACTGTTCTAGAGCGCAGTCAGTGTGAACGGCCCGCTCATGCCCTCACAGCCACATCCTTCTGGATCACCACAAGCCGCGCGCCAATCGCCAGCATAGGCTTTTTCCGGCTGCGTGGCCGTGCCTGAGCAAACAAAAGGCGTGAGCGGGGTTTCAGGATCTTGGATGTGAACGCTGAACGCCGCCTGATCTGGAAACAGTTCGCCTTCGACATCTGCATGCAGATCAGAACTGGTCTCTCCGTCTTGAACAAAGACGATGCGGGATTCCTCGCTGAACAGGCCGGTGGGCGCGAGCGCTTTCAACACCATTTTGGCGAGCACCACGCCATCATCGAGCTCAACCGTCAGCACCAATTCCCAGCGGCCTTCAGCCTTGGGCTTGGTCTCTGCCAGCCATTCAGAGACGCTTGGGGTCTTTAATTTTTCATCGAGGCAAGACGTCATTTTTCCGTTTGAGTCCAAGCAGGTTGAGATCAGACGATCACCTCTAGGCGCTCAATGCCGCGAAAAAAAGGCAGCGCGCGCCAAACAATGTCCTGATCCGCAAGCTGCAAATTTGGGTACCGCTCAAATAGTTTCTGATAGACCCGCCGCGCCTCGATCCGCGCCAGAGGGGCGCCAATGCAGATATGCGCGCCACCGCCAAAAGAGACATGCGAGGCCCGCTTTTGCGTAATGTCGAAGGCTTGAGGGTTTTCAAACTTCGCCGGGTCTCGATTGGCCGCCGCGAGCGACATGAAAACCGGTTGGCGCTTTTTCATAGGGCACCCTGCAACCTCGCGGTCATGGGCAAGGATGCGAGACGTGGCTTGCACAGGCGCCTCATAGCGAAGCACCTCTTCGACGGCATTCGAGGCGAGGCTGGGGTCGGCTTTCAACGCTTCCATTTGTGCAGGATGGGTCAGGAACAGCCAGACGCCATTGCCGATCAGATCGGTCGTGGTCAGGTTCCCGCCAACCAGGAGCGCCTGCAAATTGATCCTCAGCTCATCATCTTCAAAATCGCCGCCATCGGCTTGGGCTTGCACCATATCGCTGATCAGATCGTCTTGCGGATCTTTGCGACGCGCCTCCATCAATTCGGTAAAATAGGCGTTCAGCTTGTCCGAGCTCGCCTGCATATAGGCGGTCTCTTCGGCGCTCCGCATTGGGTTCAGCCCGAGGATCACCCCTTCGGACCAATCACGAAACTCCGGCAGACGAGTCTCATCGACCCCGAGAATATGCGCGATCAGGAGGATCGGGATCGGCACGGCGATATGCTCCATCAGATCAAAGCGGCCAGAGGCGGGGGCCTCATCGATCACGCGGTCAATCATCGCCTCGAGCTCGGGCTCCATCTTTTTGATCCGCGCATAAAAGGCTTTGACCAGTGGCAACCGGTTGCGGGAATGATCAGGGTCATCTTGGAAAAGAATGCTGGAGCGCTTGCCGTCCGGATCATCCGGGTCGGCCAGCATGCTGGAAAGCGTGCCCTCTTCGGCTTTGCTCGGTTGGCGCACAAAAGTGCGATCATTCACCGTCGCGCGAATATCGTCATACCGCGTCAGCAGCCAGGTTTTCACCGACTCATCGCGCATGACCGGGCATGACTCGCGCAACGCCTTTAAGCGTGGATGCGGATTATCTCGCGCCTCCGGATCGAATGTAGAGATTTCAAAAATGCGCGTTGGCGTCTTGGATTTGGCGGTGTCATCGCTCATCGGTCATGCCTCCCTCGACCTGTCGGACGCGGCAGCACGGGTTTGCCCTCTATCGGCGCGCGGGTCCGTAGAGGGCAAGCCTAGCTCGAATGCGTATGCCCGCACAGGCTGACTTTGGGTCAGCCCTTTTCGGCAAGCTCAATGGCGCGGGCTTCGAGCCCTTCCATGGCACCCGCAAACTCTTCAGCGAGCTTGGCGACCGCGCGTTCTTCAGCCGTGTCGGCATAATGCAAGCTGGTCGACCATTCCGACACGGCGCGGCTCATTCCAGACTTGTCGGCGTGCGTGGTTAGCGTCGCATAAGGATAGCCGGTGCGTACATCCAGCATCAGCCCGCTGGCCGTGGCCTCCACCTCGATCGTGCGGCTCGGCAGAACGAACATGCCAATTATGGTGAGGTCAGCGAGCGCTAAAGCATTGGCTTTTTCATTGCGGCTCGATCCGACTTCATATGCCAAGACATAATCGAGATGTTGGCGCGCCGCGCCGCGGCGAATATTGGCGATCACAGCCGCGGCCCGGTCCATACCTGGCGCGGCAGGCTCGCCCACCATAGAGGCGATGAGCGGACTGACCGGAACCAAGTCGCCATATTGGTCGCCCATGGCATCGACCATGTCTTGCCAAATACGGGCTTCGTCTGCCGGCAGCGCAGTCAGAGATCCGTGCTCGATCCGCGCCAGACCAATACGTGCCGGAAAAGCGAGGGTCGGTTCAATCGCGGCGATGCGGCGAACATCTTCATCCACATCGGTCGCGGTTCCGTTCAACACTTCATGGCTCGCATCATAGCGGGCAAGATAGTCCGCGCCGGAGCTTGTCTGAAGGGTGGCGGTACAGGCCCCAAGCACGAAAAGCGCACTCGCGGCGAGAAGAGGTTTGAGGGTCATTAGGCGTCCTTCCCATTTCCAAGTTTGTGAGCGTTTGCTTACAAATGCGGCAGAATAAGGGACGCTTCCGCGGTGTCTTCGGGGCAATGCTTGGCTTCCGCCTGGGCAAGCCTGACAGGCTGATATTCAAGGAGACAAGCATGACCGTAGAGACCCTCGATAAGGCCGCGCTGAAACAAAAATATGCCGAGGAGCGTGACAAACGCCTCCGCCAAGATGGCAATGCTCAGTATCAACGCCTCGAAGGCGCGTTCGAAAATTTCGCCACTGATCCGTATACGCCTTGGAAAGAGCGAGACCCTGTCACTGACCATGTCACCTTTGCATTTATTGGCGGCGGGTTCGCCGGACTTGTCGTCGGCGCACGGCTCAAACAAGCCGGAATCGACAGCGTCCGCATCATTGAAAAAGGCGGCGACTTTGGCGGCACCTGGTATTGGAACCGCTATCCTGGCGCGCAGTGCGATACCGCCGCGATGATCTATCTGCCCTTGCTCGAAGAGACCGGGCATATGCCGAGCCAGAAATATGTCTATGCGCCTGAAATCCGTGATCATTGTGGACGCATCGGCAACCAGTTTGACCTCTATAAAGAGGCGCTCTTCCATACAGAAGTGACTGCCCTCGAATGGCAAGAAGAAGACGCGCGCTGGCTGATCAAGACCTCACGCGGCGATGCCTTCACAGCCAAATATGTCGGCATGGGCACCGGGCCGCTCCATGTCGCCAAACTGCCCGGCATTGAAGGCATTGAGACGTTTAAAGGAAAGTCCTTCCACACCAGCCGCTGGGACTATGCCTATACAGGCGGCAGTCCGGATGGCGGCCCGCTGGATAAGCTGGCGGATAAACGCGTAGCCATTATTGGAACCGGCGCGACGGCTGTACAATGCGTGCCGCATCTCGCGAAAGGCGCCAAAGAGCTGTTCGTTTTTCAACGCACACCGTCTTCGGTTGATGAACGCAATAATGCACCGATTGATCCGGACTGGTTCAAAGAGATCGCGACGCCAGGCTGGCAGCAAAGGTGGTACGACAATTTCGTTGAGAACCAATCCCAAGGCTTCCCTGAAGAAGACTATGTCATGGATGGGTGGACCGAGCTATCACAACGCATCCGCACCAAAGTTCGCCAGCTACCACCAGAAAAGTGGACGCCGGAAAATATGCTCGAAGCGTTTGAGGATGCGGACTTTGAGAAGATGCAAGAGATCCGCGCGCGCTGTAATCAAGTGGTCGACGATCAAGACACGGCGGAAAAGCTGAAAGCTTGGTATCGCCAATTGTGCAAACGCCCCTGCTTCCATGATGAGTATCTTCAAGCCTTTAACGAGCCAGGCACGCAGCTCATCCATACCGATGGCAAAGGCGTCGAGAAAATCACCGAGACGGGCCTCGTCGCCAATGGCGAGCACTATGAAGTCGATTGCATCGTCTATGCGTCTGGCTTTGAAGTCGGCTCTGACTATACCGCACGCGCCGGGTTTGATCTTGCTGGACGCGGCGGGGTGAAACTCTCTGAAGCCTGGGCCGACGGCATGCAGACCCTGCATGGTCTTAATGTACACGGCTTCCCGAACGCCTTTATCGTGCAGCCGGGC